>JBDRHL010000126.1:0-8204 GCA_043816955.1 Planctomycetota bacterium
AAGATAACAGATGAGTTTATGAACTTGCTTGGCAAAAGTCCCGATTCTCCGCATATCGTGACCAATCCAAGAACACAGCAGCAGTATGTTCTCCCGAAAACTATCGACGTACACGCTTACCGCCTTCAGGACTTGAAGTCAGTAGACGGTGACAGAAACAACTGCTATACAGTTGGGGACATCTGGGAAATGATTATCACTAATGCTCATGCAACAGGTGAGCCTGGCGTCTGCTTTATCGACCGTGTCAATGAAGACAATCCTACCCCTGACCTGGGTGAGATAAATGCTACCAATCCCTGTGGGGAACAGCCGTTACTCGATTACGAGGCCTGTAACCTCGGCTCTCTAAATGTGTCTAAGTTTGTGCTGTCTGATGGCAGTGATATGGATTGGCAGAATCTATCAACTGCGATTTACTATGCGATAAGGTTTTTGGATAATGTCATAGATGCCAACTATTGGCCGATTCCCCAAATCCGACAGATAAGTCTTGGCAACAGAAAAATAGGTCTCGGCATTATGGGGTTCGCCGATACACTGGTATTGTTGGGTATTCGGTATGACAGCGAGAAGGGAGTTGATTTTGCAAAACGATTGGGGCAATTTATCCAGGAATATTCCCATGAAACAAGCTGTAAACTGGCGGAGAAGCGAGGCTGCTTTCCAAACTGGCAGGGAAGTACCTGGGATACTGATTTCAATACACCCATGCGAAATGCTGCATGTACAACCATAGCACCAACCGGCAGCATAAGTATTATCGCAAAATGCAGTGGCGGTATCGAACCGATATTCAGCCTGGCTTACAAACGCCGTGCACTGGATGGTGACGAGTTTATCCAACTGCATCCGCTTATTGAACAACTGGGTACAGAACGGGGCTGGATGAATGAAAGAGTAAAAACAATGTTGATGACTGGAACAGATATTCGGGATATTCCTGGTATCCCTGAAACCATTGCTGAAGTGTTGGTAACAACCCATCAGATCGCACCGCAATGGCATGTTCGCATCCAGGCGGCCTTCCAGTCGAATATAGATAATGCGGTCTCTAAGACCGTCAATTTGCCTGCCAGTGCCACTGTTGAGGACGTAGGTGGAATATTCCAGCTTGCCTACGATCTTAATTGTAAGGGCGTTACAGTTTATAGGGACAGCAGCCGCGATAACCAGGTATTATCAGCAGCCCAACCAATTGTAGAACCTGACGAAGTATCATTGGGGCCTCGGCCACGGACCAGGGTTACTACCGGCAAGACAAGCAAATTTCGTATGGGCTGCGGCACACTTTTCGTAACGGTCAATAAGGATGACACGGGCATATGCGAAGTATTCGCGAATCTTGGCAAAGCCGGCGGATGCCCCTCTCAATCGGAGGCTACCTGCAGGGTTATTTCAACTGCTCTGAGATCGAGTGTTGACCCTAAAGTGATAATCAACCAGCTCAGCGGGATTCGATGTTTATCAACAGCGGTTGCACGTAAAGCAAATAAGGAGGTGGATGTCCTTTCATGTCCGGATGCAATAGCACAGGCTTTGGAGGAGGCGATGGGGGTATCTGATATTGCTCAAAATCATAAGTTTATTAAAAAATGTCCCGACTGTGGCCAGATTCTACGCTTTGAATCAGGCTGTGACGTTTGCAAAAACTGCGGATTTAGCAAGTGCGGATAACCGAAGATTTAGAACAAATCATAACAGACTCCCGATATTCTTACAGATTAAGTGAGGTGTGTCTTAGGTTATATATGTTAGATACGAAGACAAGTAAATGGATATAGTATCATCAGGTTGCTACTGTCGATATTGATACAAAGCCATGATTACTCGAATACGGGGCTTGGGTCTCTGCGATAAAAAACATTTGTGTTGTTTTTCCCTCATAAGGATGTAGAATCTATTTATCAATAATAGATGTTAGGCAAAGAAGAATAAACTTAATGAACAGAAATAAAGAAAGGAGGCCAGTATGCTCGGGATCTATAAAGGATTAGTTTATATCAACATGACCCTCATAGTAGTTGCATTGTGCTTCGCGTTCACTTGGCACAATCGTAAGGGGGGTAAGGGATTCTTGTGTTCATTCTTATTACTGACGCTCCTGGCATCTGTTGTGTTTCAGATTACCAGCCTGCTTCGTAGCAACGGAATAATCGAATGGTCTTCGTCAGCGTGGATGGCCTTGAACTTAATCGTAGCTATAATGTATATGGTGTCCAATGCACTACTTTTGGCATTCGTAGTCGTTATTCGTAAGTTTGGCAGATCGTACAATTGAGTTGACTACTTCGATTGAGAGCCACGATGAAGCAATGAGTGATACCCCCCAACCGCGAGAGAAATTTTGAAACCCGGTGATCTCTTAGTGATGCACAGTAATCCTACCCTACCTGACTGTTGTATCATCTCGCACTTTATTCGCTGATTCTACTTAATCCTATTCTCTATGCCAGCAAACGGACGGTTAAATTCAAACCATGGTATCTATTAAGACAGGAGTTGGAGCATCGTATTTCTAAGAAAGCTTCTGTAAAAAAACAAAGAGAGTTTCTTTGCTTGGCGGTTATTCTTACTCCTTGGTATCCAAAAGCTTTGCAACCTTCATGACTTCCTGAACTTCTTCCAACAAGTAAATATCTGTTGTATCCATATTAGCGTGGCCCAGTAATAATTTGGACGCCTCCTTGCCAAGAACTGACCGGACTCCCGTAGCCCTGCTTCGGCGTAGATCATAGGGAACAAAAATTTCAACGCCAGCTCGTTTACATCCTCGTTTACATGCATTACGCAAAGAATGATGGTTATATTTCTCGCCTGGGTTGACCATTGGATGTTTCTTAAGATTAGTCCCTGGTCGATTCCCGTACTTCAATGGTATCTTTCGGTTGGCAGACTTTTTCTCACGAATTTCCTGCATAGTTTCTTTGGGACTGAAGATGTATTTCTTGGAGTTAAAATCTTCAATTCGGGATTCCATGATTTTTTGGCATTTTGAGGTAAGAGGTATCACCTTGACACGTTCAAATCGGGTAGTTTTATGTCGACCAACTGGAGTTTGGTCTCGGCCAGGGATATATATCCAACACTTGGGATCGTCAAAGAGGATGTCAAAAGGTCTCATATCGCAAACTTCGTATGGTCGCATAGCAGTATACCAAATAAGTTGTAACATATCTCCAACCACACTATTCACCGCATTAATAACCTTTCGAAACTCTTCTTCTGTAACACGAGCACGCTTAGGTATATCGGGAGCTTTCGTATCTCCCATTTTTAATGATTTAACTTCTTTCAACCCTTGGACTTGTTCTACTGTGATCAACTGACGTCCCATACCCCAGTTCCATATTTTGCGAATCCAATTAATTACATCATTTATACCCCCTCGAGTGTACCTTTTCTTTTTAGTTGCTCCTGGAGTATGCTTTTTCTTTTTAGTTGCCCTCCGAGTATCACGTTCCTTTTTGCTTATATGTACTACATACTCGTATTTAACCAGAGCGTTCCGTACATCTAACAACTCATCGGGACCAAAGTCACTAACAGGCCAGGAAAGGTAAGGTTCCAGAAATTTCCGAACCCTCTTGGTAAAATGGAGGTCGGGATGTTCTGTATGGTCCCTGGTAGGCCTTATTATTTTCTTTGTATAATCAAAATACTTGTCTAATAGTTCACCAATAGTTATAATTTGGGATGGATTGATTATCTGTTTTATTGCATCGTATGGATTTTTGAAGGAGAGTACTTTTTGCGGTTGTTGCTTGAACAAGTCGAACCATTTGCCAAAAGTGGCATAGATTTCGCCTTCGGTATGGTCATCGGTGCTCCCGAAGCCAACAGTTGTTCGTTTACCATTCGGCAGGTAAACGTCTGTGCAGAAGTATTTCTCCCTGTATATTCTCAGTTTGGGCGTCTTGCGTGTTCTGGCCATCATGTGTCTCCTTATAGTATTAGCATTCTCAATAGGAGTCTTATACCAGACTTTCACGCAGAATTCACGCAAAAAAAACAAAAAAAAGGGGAACTAGGGGAAAAAAGCGGAAAGCAGAAGAAAGAAGGTGAAACATTGGGCATCGCTAACTCTTTTTATGCAAAGGTATTGCAATATAATTTAAGGATTAATAGGCCGGAAAATGCTTCCGGGGTGTAGCTCAGCTTGGTTAGAGCGCCTGGTTTGGGACCAGGAAGTCGTAGGTTCGAATCCTATCACCCCGATTTTGAGCGATGGAATCGCTCAAAATAGAGCAGTAGAGAGAAGTATAGTTGCAAGTAGAAAACGGCGTCTAACGCCAAGATGGCTAACCATTAAAATCTTGGGAAATAAGTCTCTACCGCGGTATACTGTTCTCCTGATTAACTGTTCAAAAGAAGTAAAGAATGAACAGCCCCGGTAACAAGAGGCCCTGTTTTATGAAGAGCAGTTCTGGAGTTTCTTTTTCATGTGCTGAAGTATGGTACTTTGGAGCTTGTTGAGCTCTATGAGATGGCTGAGTGAGCTTCGAATGTCGGGGTCTATATGATAGACCGTTGAAGTTTGTTTCGCGGCAGGTTGTTTTTTTTCTATTTTTTTTGCCATTTGCTCATCCTTTCATTGACTAAAAGCCACTCGCTATTATAATTTAACACACATACGGTATATCCGATACAACATTAACGCATATGCGTAATATGTCAAGCGCAAAATTCGCAGATGTGTAAGATTTATGAAAAAATTTGATTATTCCGGAGTAATTAAGCGAATTCGTCAGGTGCGCGAGGAATTTGCAGGGAAACGGGGCAAGAGTCAGTTTGCAAGATCTCTGTGCATAAGTCCTTCTACTTACAACTATTATGAAAACAACCGACTGGCTCCGATACCGGTGTTATTGCGGATTCACGAGTTAACAGGCTGTGATCTGAAATGGCTCCTTACCGGCGTGGCGAGTATTGAGCCAACCGTGAGGCGGGACAGTACAGGTGGGGGATCTTCTGGTCCGATAGGTCAGACAAATACGTGGGTCAAGCGAAAACTTGATGAGCTTCTGGTTGAAAACCCTGAATCTGCTCGAGCGGTTGAGGCGTTTATCACATTGCTGCTGGAGAAGAAGGAAGTTGAAAAGGTGAGTGCCAAGAGTAGCGCTGTACCCATTGTTGCGGCGAGCAGCACAAGAGGAGGGTTGATCCCCGTTCTTGGCCGAACGGCTGCGGGGATGGTCCATTTCTGGGCTGAAAGCAGGCTTCCAGAGTCGAAACAGGCGGTTGTTGATCTGGACGAGCTTGTCGAAAAGTACGTGGGTCGTGCGGTGGTGGATTCGGCACAAGGGGCGGTTTCTGTTGATTTGCAGCGGCTGGAACTTGTCAAAGGCTTAGGCGATTGTCAGGTAAGCCTTGTTCAGGTAGATGGCCGGGAATCGGAGGGGATAGTCGAGTTTGTGCAAAGCGATGAAATTAGCCGGCGATTTCCGGATGGTTTTGCCCTGCAGATAGATGGGGACAGCATGTCGCCGAGGATAAATGACGGTGACGTGGTGATTCTCAGTGCTTCGGTGCCTGCTTGTCAGGGGCAGATTGCGGTGGCGCGTCTGGCTGGGCAAATCGGGGTTACCTGCAAACTGATAAGAACGACTGAAGAAGAAGTTCATCTTATCCCGATAAATGAAAAGTACGATACAAAGATAGTGCCCAAAGATCAGTTATTGTGGGCACTTGCCGTTCTATGTCATGTTAAGAAATGAAGCGGTTTCAGGCTTTTTGAACCAGATATACTGCTTTTCGTAGTATAGGCGTCAGCCGGTTTTTATGTGCAAGGGTATTTTATAACGATTAATTTATATTTATGGAGATTTTAAGTCATGTTGAGTTTAATGCTTAAGGCCTTATATGTAATTGTAGTTCTGGCGGTCATATCTATCAGTATTACCTCGGGCGGCTTCGGGGAGAATCGTGCAGTCTGGGGCAGCGTAATCGTGGTGATCGGGATTGCTGCGGTCGTAATGCTGCTTGAGATGGTGATGACCAAAAAGGCTATCGCGGCGCTTGCAGGAGTGTTTTTGGGGCTTTTGGTGGGCATATTCATCAGCTGGGCGATGGGGCCGGTAGTGGAGATGATCGACGATGTTTTCAATGTTGAGATGACAGATGCCGAGCTGAAGACAACAAAGTGGCTGATGGGGATTTTTATCTGCTATGTTGTGATAAGCTTTGTGATGCGCACCAAGGACGATGTTCGTTTTCTCATACCTTATGTCGAATTTGCCAAGCAGGGCAAAGGTGCACGCCCGCTGGTACTCGACACGTCGGTTATAATCGACGGGCGCATTGCGGATCTGTGTCATACCAAGCTGTTTGATGCGCCGCTTGTTGTGCCGCGGTTTGTACTCAATGAGCTGCAGCTCATTGCGGATTCTGCCGACAAATTGAAGCGTAACCGGGGCAGGCGTGGTCTGGACATGCTAAACAAGCTCCAGTCGAATCCGGTCATAGAGGTGAGAATTGACGATGCGACCATAACATTGGGCACCGAGGTGGTAGATGTTGATGAGAAGCTGGTGATTTTTTCAAAACACTGCGACGGCAGGCTTGTTACCAATGACTATAATCTTAATAAGGTTGCGCAGCTTCACGAAGTCGATGTGATAAATATCAACGATCTTGCCAATGCGTTAAAGCCTGTAGTCTTACCCGGCGAAGAGATGCGCGTTAAAATTATCCGTGCCGGTGAAGAAGCCCAGCAGGGCATAGGGTATCTTGATGACGGCACGATGGTAGTTGTTGAAAACGGCAGGGATAAGATCGGTCAGAACGTGGCTATTACGATCACAAGTGCACTTCAGACCTCGGCAGGCAGGATGATATTCGGCAGGTATGAGCAGGTTGTGGGCGAATCGGATGACGATACCGAAAAACCCGGCGGCGAGAGGCGCAACAACTACGGAAAACGCAGATTTGCAGGCTCAAGCGACAGCCGACGGCGCAGTTAGCCAAATGGCTGCCGGTTGATAGTCTTAACCTCACAGTTTCTTCAACTGTTCGATGAGGGCTGGGATGATTGTTTCCTGGGGGACGGCAGCTATCTTTTTGCCTTTGCGGTATATAAAGCCTTTCTGTTTACCTGGGCAGACTGCAAGGTCGGCATCAGCGGCTTCACCCGGGCCGTTGACTATACAGCCCATGACAGCGATGCGCATAGGCTTGTGTATGTTCTTGAGGAGTTTTTTAACCTGGCGGGCAAGTTTTACCACATCCGCCTGAGCTCTCCCGCAAGTGGGGCAGACGATAAGCTGCGGCTCGGTTTGCCGGTGCAACCCCAGTGAGGCAAGTATTTGCGTTGCAATCTTAACTTCGGCGAGCGGGTCGCCGGCGGCTGAAACCCTGATCGTGTCGCCTATTCCTTCGGCAAGCAGTGTGCCTATCGTAACTGCAGAAGGAACAATTGCATTTTCGGGCAGGCCTGCGTGTGTAAGGCCGATATGAACCGGGTACCCGAAGGTTTCAGCTAAGGCGCGGTTGATCTGTATTGTTCGCAGAACATCGGGACTTTTCGCACTCAGGACGATCTGGTCAAAATCCTGTTTCTCAAAAAGGCGAACGTATTTTTTTATCTCCCTCAGCATCAGGGCGATGCGTTTTTGCGCCGGCACAGGCGCTTTTTGCAGGTCCCGGATACTTGCCTCGTTTACTCCGATGCGAATGGCGGTTTGGTGCATTTTCGCTGCATCGATTATTCTTATGATATCACGGCGGTTCTTGATGTTTCCGGGGTTCAGGCGAATCTTTGCGGCCCCTGCTTCAATTGCCAGTATAGCCAGGGCAGGGGCAAAATGAATATCGGCAATGAGGGGAACGTTTACCTTCGGCACAATCCCGGCAAAGGCTTTAGCATCGTTTTCTGTAGGCAGCGCGATCCTGACAAGGCGGCAGCCTGCGGCTTTGAGTTGGTTGATCTGTCTTATACATCGCGCGATATCGGTGGTAAAGACTTTTGTCATTGACTGAATAACTATCGGTGCCGCCGAACCGAGACTGACGGAACCTGCTGTTACGGTGATTGTTTTTCTTCTTTTAATCATCTGAAGAATTGTCACGCGATTACCCGTTTCTTAAAGGTTCAAAGAGTATTTCCCCGAATCTTGGCTGCTTTAATCGAGCGAATTGCTGTAAGCCATCCAGCAAACGATAATAAACAAACTTTGTTTTCTTTCGGAAGCGGCTGGTATAGGAAA
>JBDRHL010000127.1:0-17296 GCA_043816955.1 Planctomycetota bacterium
CTTGTCTTGCACAGAATAAAATCTTTTCGTAACATTTTTAGACCTCCTTGTCTTGTTTGGGTTAATGGTTTCAAAAAACCGTATTTTACAAGCACAAGGAGGTTTTTTCATTACCACGCATCAAAACGGGTAATCGCGTGAGAATTGTAGCTTGAAATAGTGTTTTGAGCAAATTAAAATACGAGTATCTTTCCTTTGTTAATACAAAAGCTGTGAAATCCGGTTTTTGAAAAAAGAGTTTGGCCCGCCGGTGTAGCATCGGGTCTTAAGGTAATGATATTAAAACAGAAAGGCCGGTTTAGATCAATGTTGCTGTATATCCTGACAGTGCTGGTGGTAGCGTATAGCGGACTGGGGCTGATTCTTTATTTTATGCAGCCAACGTTTCTTTTCAGTCCGTATCGAGAGGTGCCTTATGATCCGGGGGATCTGGGACTGGCATTTGAAAAGGTCGTATTCTCCACTTGCGACGGGTTGAAGCTTTCAGGGTGGTATATCCCTTCGGGCCGCTCTTCAGTGACGATTCTGTTCTGTCACGGCAACGGGGGTAATATGGCGCATCGGCTTGACAGCATCAATATATTTAATGAGCTGGGGGTCAACTGTTTCATATTCGATTATCGCGGTTACGGCAGCAGCCAGGGCAAACCGACCGAGGAAGGCACTTACATGGACGCATTTGCGGCCTATGAATGGCTGACGGAAAGAAAAAAAATAAAGGCTGAAGACATAATCATCTTTGGCCGTTCGCTCGGGGGAAGTATCGCTGCGTACCTTGCAAGCAAGGTAAAGGCCCGGTCTCTTGTTATCGAAAGCTGCTTCACATCCTATGTGGATATCGGCAGGAAATTCTATCCGTACATGCCTGTCAGGATGTTTGCCAGGTATAGTTACAGAACGATTGATTACGTCCGGCAGGTGCACTGCCCGGTTATGATAATTCACAGCCGCAATGATGAAGTGATACCCTTTGAGTTTGGCCTGGAGCTTTACGATGCCGCCCATGAGCCGAAGAAGTTCGTGGAGATATTCGGCAGTCATAATGACGGGTTCCTCCATTTCGGTGAGGTTTATAAGAAAAACTGGTTGGAGTGGCTGGAGTTTCTGAAAAGGCGGATCAAACAGGGCGAAGTCAAATTTCCACGAGTATCATAACAACTGCTGCGCTGCTTATAGTTTTCTTACAATGCCTATGACCAGGGCAGAGACTTTGCAGTTTTTTGAGTATATGGGGTGGTAGCTATCGTTTGCCGGCTGAAGACGAACATGGTTCGGCTCTTTGTAGAATCTTTTGAGAGTAACTTCATTGTCGTCAAGCGAGGCGATAACGAGCTGGCCGTTCTCAGCGGTTGATGCAGTACGGCAGATTACGTAGTCGCCGTCGAGGATGTTTTCGTCAATCATGCTGTCGCCGGTTACCTGAAGGGCAAATATGTCCTCAGTATTTCCGAACTGAGTGTGAAGCGAAAGGGAATCTCTGTTTTCGAAAGCCTCGATTGGTATTCCTGCTGCGACACGTCCTAGCAGCGGAATTTGAACATCCGGCTGATTGGCAGATTCGGGTAGTGGGTTTGATATTTTAGTTTTTTCAAGCAGTTTTTGGCCACGCGGGGTTAATCTCAAAGAGCGAGCCCTGCCCGGCGACGCACAGAGAAACCCTTTTTCTTTCAGCGCGACGATGTGTTCGAAGGCGGTGCTTCTGCTTGTTCGGATTTGTGCGGCAATTTGCTGAATCGTTGCTGAATAGCATTGCCTGTTCCGAAACTCGGAGAGTATCTGGAGTATCTGCATTTGTCGGGGTGAAAGCTGTCTGGTCTGGTTTTTTTGAGTCACGGTGATTATCCTCCGTATGATGCCTGAATCTGATTACGGTCTTTTGCGAAAGGGTAGAATTTGGCTGATGCGAGGTTTCACTGCAAAGCGCTGTTTCGATAATGGCTGCAATCTTGCCAAGCAGTACGGCAATGTGGTTGGTTCGGGCTAATCGGTCGTAGAGATTCGTATCGGGCCAATCGGTGACGAAATCACCGCCCGGGCCGAACTTGCACAACGGTGGTTTCTGCTGATCTGATTTGAATCTTTGCTCATCCATTTCTCTGGCCTTTCCGATTTGAAGACAAATATCTGTATCGGTACTTCGGGGCAAAAAACCCTAACAAAAACCGAACAGAAATGAGGGATTTCGAAAAAATTTTTGCCTTTGCGGCTAATGGTTTTTACAGTGCGATAATATGGGACGCACGGCAGGTAGCGGCGTAATTGATATCTGGAAAAAACATGAGAATGCTGTTGATATTCAAATAGACAAGAACTATTCTGCTACAGGCGAAAGTCTCATAGTACTAAGTGTCCAAAAGCGTATCAAATCGAGGTTTTCAGCATCTTTAGGCTTGTTTTGGGGAGAGGATTTGACTTTTGGCAAATCAGGTCTATACTTTAATGTTACTAGTGCGGAGGTTATGTGTCTGTCCGTTATGACAATAGTATAGTCAATCAGATTCTTCAGGCGAATGACATTGTTGAAGTTGTCTCGGAGCATTTGCGCCTTGAGAGGAAGGGTAAAGAAATGGTGGGACTTTGCCCGTTTCATGATGATTCGCGTCCAAGTTTGAATGTCAGTCCGGTCAAGCAGATATTCAAGTGTTTCGCGTGCGGTGCCGGTGGCAACGTGTTTACATTCGTCCAGATGCGCGAGAATCTCAGTTTTCGCGAAGCGGTGGAGCGGCTGGCACAGCGTGCCGGGATAAAGATAAAGTCTTTCGAACGGACAAACATTTCGCAGGATGTTGCAGCGGGAGACCTTGCCAGGGTCAATTCCTGGGCGTTGAAATTCTGGCAGAGTAATCTGCAGAACAGTGAAAAAGGCAGGGTTGTCCGTGAATACCTGCAGGGCAGAAAGATCAGCCAGGAAAGCATGGAGAAATGGGCTGTCGGATTCGCGACGGATTCCTGGGAAGAGCTTCTAGCTGCTGCCGGAGCTGCAAAGATAGGTATCAAGCTCATTGAGCAGGCGGGGCTTGCTGTGCGCCGTGAAGGTTCAGAGGGGTATTATGACAGGTTCAGGAACCGGCTGATGTTCCCGATCATCGATGTAACGGGAAGAGTTATAGGGTTCGGAGGCAGAGCGATGGGGGATGATCCGGCAAAATATATAAACTCGCCCACTACGGTGTTGTTTGATAAAAGTAATTCGCTTTACGGGCTGAATCACGCCAGACACGAGATTGTTGCCAGGGGGACAGCGGTGGTAGTTGAGGGATACACAGATTGTATTATGGCGCATCAGTTCGGTGTTGGTAATGTGGTAGCGACACTGGGGACAAGTTTAACAACTGGTCATGCGCGACTTTTGAAGCGATATGCCAATACGGTTGTGCTGGTATTCGATAATGATGTGGCAGGTGTCGCGGCGGCGAACAGGGCGCTGGAGATATGTGTAACCCAGGGGATTGATATTAAGATCGCACTGGTTGAGCAGGGACAGGACCCGTGTGATTTTCTGCTGGCAAACGGGGGGCAGGTGTTTGAGGATCTCATTGCCGGCGCGGTCGATGTGATTCTTTACAAGTGGCAAAAACTCGATGCACAGTTGAGCGGCAGTGAAGCGATCGCTGATCGGCGGGCGGCGATTGAAGAGTTTATGCGTACCGTGGGTATTGCGGTATCGGCAGGCAATATTGACCCGATCGGTCGGGGAATTCTTGTCAATCGGTTGAGCAGGGTTGTAGGACTTGACAGCAAAGAGGTAAACGCCGAGCTTTTAAGGCTGGGCAGGCGAGGGGGCAATACGGCAAGCTATTCGCGCAAAAACCGGGGAGTGGTAAGTGCTGATCTGGGAGAGAATTATTGTGATGCCGCTGAACGCGAGGTTCTTGAGGTGCTGCTCTGCGCACCGGAGCTTTTTGGCTGTGTTGATGGGTATATCAGTGTTGAATCATTTGAGACACCCCAGTATCGCCGGATAGCTGCGGTACTGTTTGAGTCGCTTCGATCGACGCGGAAAGTGAATATTGCACAACTGGCAGCAGGGTTAGAGTCTGTTGAGATTGCCGGCAAAATAGTAGAACTTGCCGAGCAGGGAGGTCATAAAGGAAGATTCGAAGAGCGATTAAATGACGCTATGGCGGTTTTGATTGAGCGGGACAGATGCCGGTCAAAAGCCAACGGCAAAGGCTTTGACGAAACTGACGAACTCCGTCGGTTTCAGGAGCAGCTTAGGAAACATAATCAGCGAAATGTTGGTATGCTATGAGCAACAGTTTTAAGGTGTCATAATAGTGGCTAAGAAAGAAACAAAAACAAAGCAAGGCAATGTGAAAAATGATGGTGATGCTGCAGTAGTCGCTGAGAATGGAGTGATTGAGTCCTTTGAACATGCCGCTGCAGAAAAACCCAGCGGTACGGACCTTGTGGAAGAGCGGATCAAGGCGATAGTTGCCAAGGGGCTAAAAAAGGGATATCTGACGTATGAGGAAATGAACGAAGATCTGCCTGATGAAGCTATCACGCCGAATCGGCTTGACAATCTGCTGATGACACTTGACGAAAAAGGGATAAGCCTGCTTGATGAAGCGGACGTAGAAAAGCGTGCGGAAGGGGACGATATTTCCGAGGAATCCTTCGAGGCTGACGAAGGCGCTGAAGAAGAGGAGCTAATCGAGGATATTACGCTTGAGCATGAGCTTGTTGAGGAAGCGGAGAGCCGGCGGATTGATGACCCTGTGCGAATGTACCTTACGCAGATGGGTGAGATTCCTCTTTTAAGCCGGGATGAGGAGATAGCGCTTGCCAGAAAGATTGAACTGGCTCGGATGGCGTTTCGGCGCAAAGTACTTGAAAGTGACTACTGTGCATTGAATGCGGTTGATATTCTTCGTCAGGTTCACGAAGGGACACTGCCTTTCGATCGAACGATGAAAATGAGCGCAACGGAGAATCTTATAAGATCGGTGGTCAAGAAGCGCCTCCCTCAAAACCTGGAGACGATCAGCAGGCTTCTAAAGGCCGATCAGCAAATGTTTGACAAGTCCCGGAAGATTGATGATCCAAAAGACGCAAAGGTTATATTAAAACATATGCGGCGGAACCGCCGGAAAATGGCGACATTGCTTGAAGAACTGAGCCTGCGGACGAGTCGTATTGCACCGATGATGAAGAAGCTCAAAGGCATATGTCACAAAATGCATGAGATTGAGAAACTGATCGATGAACAGAACGGCAACGGTGAATATACGCCCGATGACATTATCACGATGAAGCAGGAGTTGTCGGGGATTGAGGGACTTGTTTTTGAGACTTCAAAGCAGCTTGATAAACGCATACGGGCGATTGAGAATGTATTCAGGCAGTATGAAGACGCCAAGCGGAAGCTGTCGGGAGGAAACCTGCGGCTGGTAGTGTCGATCGCAAAGAAGTATCGAAATCGGGGGCTCAGTTTCCTGGACATTATCCAGGAGGGTAACACCGGGCTGATGCGGGCAGTGGACAAATATGAGTACCGGCGAGGGTACAAATTCAGCACTTATGCGACATGGTGGATCCGTCAGGCGATAACCCGGGCGATAGCGGATCACGCCAGAACGATTCGGATACCGGTCCACATGATCGAGACGATGAGCCGGCTGCGCACCGCAAGCAAGATGCTTCATCAGGAACTTGGTCGTGAGGCGACGATAGAGGAAATTGCCAAGGAAACGGAAATGTCCGCTTCGGAAGTTCGGCGCGTTATGAAGATATCAAAACACCCGATCAGCCTGGATCGGCCTATCGGTGAAAGCGAAGACAGCTACTTTGGCGATTTTATTGAAGATGAGGGGGTGGATTCTCCGGTGATGTCGGCAACGCAGGAGATGCTCAAAGAGCGGATAGATCAGGTGCTTAAGACGCTTACTTACCGCGAACGGGAAATAATCAAACTGCGGTATGGTATCGGTGACGGCTACACCTATACGCTGGAAGAGGTAGGCAGGATATTCAAGGTTACACGCGAACGTGTGCGGCAGGTTGAGGCCAAAGCGATCAGAAAGCTTCAGCATCCGATAAGGGCTCGCAAGCTGGAGGGTTTTCTGGATAGCAGAACGGTATAAAGATAACAGGTTCTGTGGCTCGGATTTTGACGAGCGGCATAGTACAAAGGGCCAATTCTTATCGATCCAGAGGCGGGGTTTGACACGATAATTGTGCAGCCTTATGCCCTCCGGACCAGGCAAAGGGATTTGATGATTGTATTTATTTTGTGGTTGTGGGATAATTTACGCGGATAACGACAGGATGTTTGCAGGAGGATTTTCAGATGATTTTTAAGGAATCCTGGAATAAAGCTAACAACTGGTTTCGCAGGCAATACAGCCGGGCTGCCGGGCTGTTCAATACCGAATTAGACGAAGAGGGGTTGATCGGTAGTGAAAATGTTCAGGATAGTTACTCCGGCAAGCCGAGAAGAGATACTAATGAAGTAGCGGTGACAGCAGTATCGGAAAACAAGACATCGCTGGGCAGACAACAGGAAAGTTTTAACCGGCTTGTAGATCAACTTGAGGGTATTAACACACATCTGAGTCGTCAGGTGACCCAGCATGCTGAATTGATGCGTCGGATCAGTGAGCTGCCCAGTCTTTTGGAGAAACTTCCGGAGGCTCTGGACGGTCAACGGAAAATTATTGATCAGTTTATGGAGCAGTCCAGGGCTGCAACTCTGAAAAACAGGCAGTTTGTCGAAGCGGTGGAGCAGATTCCCGCTGAGACTGCCAGACAAAGTGAAGCACTTGTCAATATTGGCAACCAGCTTTCCGCCGCTGCTGAGGTGGATCTGGCAATGAGCGAAAATTTTAACAGGTTTAATGATACTTTGGTAAAGCTGAACCAGACCGGCAAAGAACAAAGACAAAGTATTCTGGAAATGAATAAAAGCTTTACGGCCAGTGATCGATATATGAAATATCTTGTCTCGCGTCAGAGTAGGCGGTTTATGTGGGTGTTCATAATAGCGATGTGCGTATGTGTTTTTTCAATTCTGGCCCTGGTAACGGCAGTGGTGTTAATTTTTAAATAATTTTTATTTTTGTCTTGCTGCTGGATCGGCAGCTTGTTAAAAGTATAGGTGCTCTTTAAAAAGTGAAATAAAAGGTTGCAGGTCCGAAAGTGTGTATGCTTTTCGGATAGTCAAACGGGAACGCGGTGAGAATCCGCGGCGGTCGCGCCGCTGTGAGCGCCCGATCCGGCATTTTGCGGAAATCCGAGAGACGTTTTTTACCACTGTCGCCAGTTGGGCTGTCTATTGGCAACTCCAGCTGTCCGATGGGAAGGTGTCTTGAGGTAGGGCGTGAGTCAGAAAACCTGCCTGCAGGCTTTTGCATTGGGTGGTTCTCGCAGGAAGAAACACCGGTGCCGTTACAGTGACGCATTTTCCTATGTGGGGTGAGTGGCAATTTACTGTAATTAAACCGTCGTTTCTTTTGCGGGAACGACGGTTTTTTTATTGGTTGTGTGCCCTCGCGTTAAGGGCTGAAGAAAACGTGGAAAGGAGGAGTTATGACGGACAGAATCAGGTAACACAGTAGATAAGGTTATTTAATGTTATGGGAACGCAAAGAAGTAAGTTTTTAGAAGATCGATAGTATCTGAGAGGAGTGATTATGAATTTGAGGCAAATTGCATGTT
The DNA here is from genome assembly GCA_043816955.1 of Planctomycetota bacterium. Taxonomy (GTDB): domain Bacteria; phylum Planctomycetota; class Phycisphaerae; order Sedimentisphaerales; family CAYZTY01; genus JBDRHL01. Next base: position 7,660 of record JBDRHL010000127.1, read on the forward strand.
TGATGGTTACACTGGCGCTGAGCTTCAGTGCAGGCGCTTTGACTTACGATTTGGGAATTGAATATGGAGCCGGTGTTCCTAATGGAGCAAATTCGATGACCTTTGTAATTGATTTCGGCCTTGAAAGCTATGCATTCGAGTACAAATGGAACGGTGAAATGACAGGATGGGACGCCCTTGATTCGATTGATCTGGCAGGCGCGGTGGATGTTAACGCGACGTACTGGGGCTCCGAGTGGGGGTATTTCGTTAACGATTTGGGTTATTTGACCGCCGAGAAGTTCGATTACGGATTATACCAGAATGTCGGTTGGCATTATTATGGCAGTGCAGACGGCCAGAACTGGGTTCTTAATCCGGGAGTCTCTTCACGACAGCTAAGTGATGGTGTGTGGGATTGCTTTGTGTGGACAAACTACGATGAGTGGTGGAGTCCTCTTCGCGGTCCTGGTGGAGTGCCGGTCCCTGAACCGGTGAGCTTGTCAATTTTAGGTATCGCGGCAATAGCGCTTCGGAGTCGCAAGGAATTGAAGGACAGAGCCTGAAAATACTTTACCTCAATAACCGGGTGGGATGGACCTGTCCATCCCACCCATAATTAGGACAGGCAAGTGATACCCATTATGAAGCGGCATGTTAGTTTGATGGTTTGTTGTCTTGCGTTGAGTACAGCTCCTGCAGTATACTCATATGACGCTAATGATTTTGCGGTTTTTGTTGTTGACTATACCGAGGGAGTCGGCGCCGGCAGTTATAATAATCCGTACGCAGCCCTTGGTCGTCCTGCATTGATATCCGGAGGTGATTATCCGAATATGGAAGTTGTTGTTCCGGTTTTTCAGCCATGGCTTCCGGATGAGGTTGTCAGAATAGGGCAGGGCGGTCAGTTGACATTAAAATTCAATCATCCGGTTGAAAATGACGAAAATAACCTGTATGGGATAGATTTTATAATGTTCGGCAATGCATTTATGGTTATCGGCGGCGGCGGATACTGGGAGTACGGCAATCCCGAGGGAACGGTTGTAGCGGGAACGATAGCAGCGGAGAAAGGTTTAGTGGCAGTAAGTCAGGACGGGATAAGCTGGTATATGTACGATGCGAATACAGGACCGTGGGCGGATGATTTTGCTTCAACAGCGGCGTATGAATGGGACGAGGCTAACGATGTCTGGGCTGAAGAGCTTGATCCAACAAGGCCGGTTGATCCGAACCTGACGGCAGAAACCCTGGCGGGAAAAAATGTCGCACAGCTCATCAATGAATATGACGGTTCTGCGGGGGGCACGGGTTTCGATATAAGTATATTCGGACTGGATTGGATTCAATACGTGCGTATATTGGACGATCCAAACAGCGGTGTTAGCACCGAGATTGATGCGATCAGTGACGTGAGCAGTTGTGGCGACTATAAACATCCGTATCCGACAGGGGATATTAACCACGACTGCAGAGTAGATATGTATGATTTTGCTTTACTTTGTGGAAACTGGCTGGAGTGCAATTGGCAATGCGAGTAGCTGTACTGTGTAATTTTATTAAAGATATTTAAGTCATTTATACGACTAACTTTCCATGGGGATAGTCCCATTGGAAAGGAACTGCCATGGAGCGACGATTTGAAGTACGAAAACAGGAAATTCTTAAAGAGGCTGATATCAAGCCACAGGTTGTCAATGGTATGCTGAAACGATTGGAACAATTTGTCCAGCCTTTTATAACTTCTTTCGGCAGACGCGAGCCAAAAAAGAATGCTCAGATGTACATATGCGGCCTTCTGTCTGATCTGGAAAGAAAGAATATCGAGTCGATTGCCTATCGCTACGACAGAAGCCGAGAAGCGCTTCAGAAATTCATAGGCACAGCACCCTGGGATTATCAGCCATTGCAGCAGGAACTGGTAAAACAAATAGGTATCGAAATCGGCGAAGAGGATGGTGTTATTGTCTTTGACCCATCGGGGCATAAGAAATGCGGCAACAATTCGGTGGGTGTACAACGACAATGGCTTGGTCGCCTTGGCGAAGTTGACAATGGGCAGGTGGGGGTTTACATGGGCTATGCTTCTCGTAAAGAGCATGGCTTGGTAGATGAGCGATTGTATCTTCCGAAAAAGTGGGCTAATAATAAAGCTCGTAGAAAAAAATGCGGTGTGCCGAAACATATTCGTTATCAAACTCGTCATGCATTGGCTTTGAATATGCTTAAAAAGAATGGCGGGTATCTGCCTCATTGCTGGATAGCCGGAGATGATGAAATGGGCCGTTCGAGTGGTTTTAGAAGGGATTTGCGGGGTTTGGATGAACAATATCTTTTGGCGGTTCCAAGCAATACCTATATCCGCGACCTTGAGAGTGAACCTCCTGCCTATGGAGGCAGAGGCCAACCTCCCAAACAACCTTTTCAGCGAGTTGATAGATGGCATAATGCATTGAAGGATAAAACCTGGACGAAGATTGATGTTCGAGACGGAGAAAAAGGGCCACTTGCCATCGAGATTGTTACTTGTCGTGTTGTTGCTCGAACGGAACGGAGTTGCCATGATCCTGCAGAAGAACTTCTGGTAGTGACACGCTCTGTTGATGATAAGGGCAAAGTTAAGTATGACTACTATCTTTCCAATGCACCTGTTGATACTCCTCTGGAAGAATTGGCACGAGTTGTCAAGGCTGAGCATCGCATAGAGGACTGTCTTAAGCGAGCCAAGAGTGAAGCCGGGCTTTCGGATTATGAAGTTCGCACATGGGCAGGCTGGCATCATCATCAGATACTCTCACTTATTGCATTATGGTTTTTGATACTGGAAACACGTCGGGGGGAAAAAATATACCCCGGCACTGACGGTTCCACAGGTTCGGATTATATTGTACGTGCTGCTGCGTCAGGGATGCGACCGCAGATATCCCGGCTGGGCGAGACGCTATATAAGACGAAAAAGCAAACGGCGAGAGCTGGCTCGATTTTATCATTACAAGCGACATAAGTTATTGGCTCCTCTAAGAGTTAAAGAACGAAAATGAAATTACACAGTACAAGTAGGTATGATGCAAAAAAAAGCTTTTACGTTGGTGGAACTGCTGGTTGTCTGCGCGGTAATAACAGTACTTCTGGCGGTTCTTGTGCCTGTGCTTGGTAAGTCAAGGCAGATAGGGCAGCGGCTGGTTTGTATGAGCAATCTTCGCCAGATGGTGGTAGCGGCGCAGACATATGCCTTGTCCAGCAATGATTATTTCCCGCTCGTGCAGGATGTTACGGTGTACACGTATGCATCTGCCAAAAATGACTGTCTGCTAATGGTGCAGAATGATCCGCCTGTTATCCGCGAACAGATAAAGTATGAACGTGTCTGGGACTTTGTCACGGTAACAAATCTGGCTGATGGGACCAGGACATTCAAACCCGGCATATTGTGGCAGGGAGATTCATCTCTGGAGATACAGCAGTGTCCGGGTTACAAAGGAGCAGACAACTGGGGCGGACAGCCTTTCACTGGTTATAATTACAATGCAAGCTATATTGGCGGGCACTGTTGGGAAAACCCCTGGACAAAAGACCGTTTTGCGGTGCAGTCGGCAAGGGCGACACAGGTCAAAAGGCCTTGCGAGTGTGCGGTTTTTGGCGACGGCCAGTATATAAGTGGCGCAAACAAATTCATGCGATCACCATTTCCGGGAAACCTTGATAAAGATTTCGGTGCTTCAAACAGATGGGCAGGAACACAAGGTTACCGGCATCTTGGCGCAACAAATGTAGGGTGGGCTGACGGCAGCAGCAAGACGATTCGCGCATGCTATACCGACACAGCCAGAGCAGAGCGGTCGTATATTGCCAAAGGTACGGGATTTCTATCGATGGATAACAGCGCATATGACCTGGAATAATTGACAGGTGTGCTTGTATAAATAGGTGCATCTTTAAGTCCAGGCGTATATAATACAGTGCTGTGAAAAAGATCAGATTACAGCCTGTGCAGAAAACTGCGGAATATTTTTTGCAGGGTCTGAACCATCTGCTTTGGCCTGCTGTTTGCTGTAACTGCGGCGATTTGATAAGCGAGACGAACCAGGGTCTTTGTAGAATATGCTGGAATGAGCTTTTATTGTGCACAGCAGGTGACTACTGTGTTCGCTGCGGAAGGGACGCGAGCAGGTACGCCCAATTTTCAGGGGGCTGTGTAAATTGTAGTGATGAGGATATTTATTTCGACGAAATAGCCCGCGCCGGTATATACAGCAAAGCGCTTGCAGAGATGATATTATCGTTTAAGCTGCGCGACCGTCTGGGCCTTACAGGGCTTATGGCCTTTCTTGCTGATTCGGCGCTTCAGGGAAGCTCTTTTCTCGCTGATGTTGATATGTTCGAGCCTGTGCCGATTCATTGGAGGAGACGCTTACTTCGCGGTTACAACCAGGCAGCGGTTATCGCAGAGCAAATGAAATGTATCGATGGGCGGTTAAGCGCTGATCTGGTTCGCATTCGGGCTACCAGGAAGCAGGTGAGTGTAAGCCTCAAAGACAGGCAAGCCAATGTAGCAGGTGCTTTTGCTGTTCGACGTGGGCACAAATACGCCGGCAGAAATGTTTGTTTGATCGATGACATCAAAACAAGTGGCGCTACTCTGAACGAATGCGCAAAGACTTTGAAGCAGGCCGGGACACATAAGGTATATGCGCTCGTGCTGGCAGTTGCCGGGCAGGTGACGGACTAATCTATTTGCAAAAAAAATCCCCTGAAGTTATAAACGAAGCGTATGGTAAAAGGCTTTAGACAGATTGCATTTTTAACGGCACTGAGCAGAATCTTCGGTATGATCAGAGATGTTTGCTTTGCGTACTTCCTTGGTGCCGGTGGTCTGATGGATGCCTGGTCTATCGCATTTAAGATACCTAACCTTGCAAGGCGCCTTTTTGGGGAAGGGGCAGCTTCGGCGTCTTTGATACCGGTTTATAGCGAAGAGCTTGAAAAGGATCCTGAAAAGGCCGCTAGGCTGGCTAATACGGTCGTAACTGCAGTATTTATATTGCTTGTTCTTGTTGTGCTGCTGGGGTGGATCAGCATGGGGCTTTACAGATACTTTTCTGTGACGACTGCCGAGACGAGACTGGTGTTGTCACTCAGTTCGGTGATGCTTCCTTATATGGTTCTGGTTTGTACAGTTGCCATTCTGGCGGGTATCCTGAATGTTCACCGGCATTTCGCAGCGCCTGCAGCGGCACCGATACTTCTGAATGTTTTCATTATCGGCAGCCTTGTACTAACCGGGTGGTTACTGAACGTGCCGCCCGATCAAAGGGTTTTTTATGTTGCTGCCGCTGTTCTTATGGCAGGTCTTGCTCAGGTGGCTTTGCAGTTGTGGCCGTTACGGCAGAGTCGAATCTGCATACGGCCTGCATGGGACATTTATTCGCCCGGTTTTCAAAAGATTATTTGGCTTATGGGTCCGATGATTCTAGGCCTGACCGTTACACAAATAAATACTCTTGCTGATGATTTAATCGCGTACTGGCTTTCAGGATCACCGGAAAAGGGGCAGTTCTTCACGTTTTTAGGCAAACAGATCGAATATCCTCTGTGGCGCGGCTCGGTCTCTCATCTTTATTACGCCCAGCGATTATATCAACTGCCGCTGGGAGTTTTCGGGATATCGCTGGCGACCGCTGTCTTCCCTATGATGAGTTCAGCAGCCGCACGTAAAGATTTCAGTAGAGTAAGCGAGACGATCGGACTTGGTCTGCGCGGTGCGGTTTTTGTAGCTTTACCTGCAACAGTGGGTTTGATTCTGGTGTCGCGCCCCCTGGTTTCAGTTATGTTCGAACACGGCGGGCGGTTTATAGGCAGCGACACGATAAAGACCAGTTGGACACTCTTGTTTTACTCACTTGGTCTGACGGGTTTTTTTTCCCAGCAAATTGTCACTCGGGCTTACTATTCGATGCAGGATTCAGCCGTGCCTGCCCGCAGCGCAGTCGTGGCGGTTTTCGTGAATATTGCTCTGAATCTTGTACTTATCTGGTTTTTGGGTACCGGCGGACTTGCTCTTTCCACAGCAGTATGTTCATATCTTCAGGTGTTAATACTGCTGATTATGCTTCGACGTCGGCTGGGAAGACACATACTTAAAGGACTGGGAAGGGAAGTAGCGCAGTGTCTGATCGGCACGTTCGTGATGTCGGGTGCTGGGCTTGTGATTCTCCTGGTGCTGAAAAATTCGCCTGCTTTGGTAAAACTGATCGTGACAATACCTTCTGCGGTGATTGTGTACTGGCTTTGCGCTAAGGCGTTTGGATCAGAGATGCTGCAGCGTGTCAGACCCACAAAAAACAATTAAACAGGCCCCGAAGCCGGCACGTAGTAACTGGAGGATAAAAAGATTCGGGAACGTGAAATATTTTAAGATTCTCGGACGTTCATCACATAGGGGAATAAATGTTTTATGGTAATGTAGGATTTAGGGTGTCTTATTAACCGGAGGTGTATTATGGATGTTGTCGAGTTTTTGAAGAAGAATAATACCAAATATGAACTGCTGGAACACAAGTCCGTTTTTTCATCGCAGCGCATGGCTGCTGTCGAGCATGTCTCAGGAAAAACCGTTGCAAAGCCGGTAATTGTAAATGCCGATGGGACTTACTACATGTGTGTGCTTCCAGGATGCTACAAGATTGATCTGGAGGCATTAAGGAAGCAGATTGGCGCTGAGAAAGCTGATTTGGCTGATGAGAAAGAGATGGCCAGGCTATTTGAGGACTGTTCGCTCGGAGCTGAGCCGCCTTTCGGGAATTTATATGATATGACAACACTGATGGACAAGACGCTCGAAACGGACGAATACATAGTCTTCCAGGCTGGTACTCATGAAAAAGCATGCAGAATCCGGATGGATGATTATCTTTCTCTGGTTCAGCCGAAGATACTTGATTTCTGTTACCGCGGTTTCTAGCCGTCCGATCTGTCCGAGCAGGCTTAAAATGGTATGTTATTGAAGTTGTCGGAGAGCTTAAATGCCCAAAGGGGTATACCCGGGAAAAATGCGACAAGGCGGATGCCTGCTGTTTGTGGTATCTGCTAGGCCGACGGTTGGCGTTGGTTTTTTGTTTTTTGCGATGCTGCTGTCGGCTCTGTCGGTATCTTGTGCAGCCCAGCAGAACAGAACTCAGACCGAGACGTTGTTCTCCCCATACAATGCGCAAACCTTCTACCAGATGTCGCAGGAGTTATATACTGCTCCCGATGCAAACAGGGCTGGCGCCGATCAGGCAATAGTCTTTCTGATGGCATGTCAGCAGCTTGATGAACGGGCCAAGTATTTTCTGAGTGATGTTATCAACATTACTTCAAGGTATCCCAAGCAAGAGTATTTCAAGATGATTTACGGCATCTTGAGCGATTATCTGGCCGATGCTGCAGTTGACCTTTATACGGTGCGACTTGGGGTCCAGTACCTGCTTGAACAGTTCGATTCGCGTGAACAGCGGGAAGCTCTTTTGCGAGATCTGGCGGCGAAAACAGCAGAGAAAAATCCAATCCTGAGTTCTGAGCTGACGACTCAACTGGCCCTTCTTGAAGCGGAGAAAGCGAATTTTGAAGCTGCCAGGAACCTCCTTGGCAGGGCTTACAATGCCAACAATTATAACAATCTGGCCTTCGAAAAGCTGTTGGAATTGGCGCCGGAAACTATAACCGCAAAACTCTATGCAAAGCATCTGCGACTTGCTCTTGCGGCTAATCCGATGGACATTAATGCAGCGGTGGCTTTTGCCCGCTATGCCGAAAATCTCGAGATATACGATCTTGCTGCTCGCGCTTATGAATATGCCGCTGATCTATTCGGATATCTGAACCCCTCTGAGTCCCTTCCCCGCTGGATTTATCTTCCCTGGGCGGTAAGCAGCTACAATACCACCCGAAGCCAGCAAAAATGCATTCAAATCGCCAAATCCGTTCGGCAATCAGGCCTGTTTGATCTCTTCGTCGAATCAATCGCCGCCAAGGCCGCCAAGGCCACAGGAAACGAGGACCAGGCGGCAGAGATTTTTACTTCGATAGAGAAAATGGGCAGTGAGCGGATTTCCCAGCCGGCAGGCGATAGACTCGGTGTTGCCGAACTTGCGTGGTTTTACTGTTTTGTCAAGGAACAGCCGGATTCGGCACTGGCCTGGGCGAATCGGGCATACTCGGATGATCCGAATGACCAGTTTGTAGCGGCAATTCTGGCTTATGCTCTGGCAGTTGGACAGCAGTGGGAGCTGGCCAAGCCGCTTCTCGAAAATATTCAGACCGACGAGCAGGTTGCGATGTTGGCAAAAGCATTGGTTCTTTTTGGTGATAACCAAAGGGATTCAGCGATAGAGACTCTTCGATCGGTAATATCCTCCGGAGCAGGAACTCTTGAGGCGCACAAAGCCAGGCAGCTTTTGGCTGACCACGGTTCAGATTATATTTCTCCGGTCGATCCCGATAAGATATGGTTCGTTCTAAAGCAGGAGTTTGGCAGTCACCTGATTCCGAATTTCGTTGCGCCGCAGGAGATGGTTTCATACCGGCTGGTCTTCAGCGGGACTGAGTTTCCTTATGGTGTCGAAATACCTGCGCAACTGGTTATAAAGAATCTCTCAGCCGACAGCATGATAATAGGTGATCTCGGGCTTATAAAAGGCAATCTCAGGGTTGACGCACATGTACGGGGCGATTTTGATGTCAGGATACCCCAACTAATACAAAAAAGATTTGAGCCGAGCGAGTTGATCAAACCTGATCAGGCATTTGTGCTGCCGCTGCGGCTGTCGAGAGGCGACCTTGGCAGGATTCTTGCGCGTCATCCGCAGGCCTCGCTGGAGATAGAATTTACGGTTTACCTGGATCCTGTCGAATTCGGCGATGGAACAATTGCCAATACGGTTTCGGATTTAAAGCCGTTCTCTGCGGTGATCAAACGACAGGCGATCAGCTTATCACCGCGATACCTTCAAAACAGGATAAACTCGCTGGCAACCGGACAGCAGCCGCAGAAGGTTACTGCCGTCCGGTTACTAGCCGGATTGTTGTGGGAGCAGCAGTCTGTACAGGCAGGCAAGGCCTCTTACAGCATTAAGTATGCCGAACCTGCATGGCTGATCTCAGCCCTGAAGCAGAGCCTTGGGGACAATAGCTGGACTGTGAAGGTACAGACCATGGTGTCACTTTGGGATTACCCTTCGGACTATACTCTGGTTTCAGGTATTTCTTCGAATCTGGACGATGCAGAATGGCCTGTTCGGCTGACCGCACTTTTCGTGCTTGCAAAGTCACAAGGCCCGAATTTTCAAAAGGTGCTTGACTGGACGGCAAGATACGATTCAAGTGAAATTGTTCGTGGCATGGCAGTTGCCTTGGGTGCTCAGACACCTGAACCTCAGCGGCAGCAAAAAGCAGAAACCCAAAAGGAAGGTGCATCTGGTAGTCCTGAGTAGATAGATTCCGGGGGTGGAGAGTTGCTGTTTCGGGATATAAATTTAACCAAGGGGGTATCTCCTTGACTCCAGTACATACAATCGGTAGTATTTGCGATCATGGAAGATTACCCGCGAACATTGATGGAATTGGAAAAGCGGTTTTCATCGGAAGAGGCCTGTCGGGAATATTTGGAAGTTCTTCGATG
>JBDRHL010000128.1:0-4645 GCA_043816955.1 Planctomycetota bacterium
CCTTAGTTGTGCCATTCGTTCGGTCAGATAGCCCTCGGCGGGCAGCATCTTTTTAAGCTGCGATAAAACATTTCCGGCATCCTGAGGGTGTTCATTAAGTGTATTCGTTTCCCTGCGAAGCTTTTTCATTTTTTGGGCTAACTGATTTGATAGATGCCGCTCTCGATACAGGTCTGCCATGTTGTGTCGAATATCCGGCAGGTCTTTGTGTACACGAGGCATGTAGCGGCTTTTGTCCTGGGTATGCAGGATAAATGCGAATATCCCGACAACAAGTGCCGCAACGGTAACTGTCTGAATAACCTCTGGATCGACGAGAAGGCCAAGCCCCAGTGTGCGTGCTATGAGGATGCTTGCTCCCAAAGCTATGCCAGCACCAGCCCATGTGCCCCCAACTTGTTTTATGGACTGGTACATAACAAAGCAAAGAAAGAGTATCGCAAAGCCCACTGCTATCGGCCCGAGATTTTTGATTGAGAGTTCATTGGCTCTTTCCCACCATATAAGTCCGACAGATAAAGCAAAACCTATTGATCCGGACGCCGCTATCGCAGGTCTTTGTCTGTCGAATTGTTTGCCCAGTACCGCATAAGCTAACGAGGTAAAAAAGGCAAATGCCAGGACAAAGTCCGGGATAAGGGATTCGACAAGTTCATTGAAATCTGAGCTGTAAAGCATGTTTTCGAGCCTCATGCGGGACGTTATGAGAACACAAGTATTTATAGTTTACGGTTCTTTTGGTTTGCCACTTGCCAGAGGCGCGAAAGTATTAAATACAGGTGCAGTTGATACATAGGGTGGAGTTGATGCGTCGTATGGATATAGCGTCCTATCTGAGCAAAAAGAGAAGTTCTTTTGATGAAAAATCCTCGCTTATAAAAGACTTCATAGTTTTCGATTACAACTATATCCCCGAAAAACCCGTTATGAGGGAGGAAGTCAAACAGATTATCAATAATATGCTTCAGTTTGAGAAAAGCCGTATACCAACACACATGGCCATTATTGGCAGCAGAGGTTCCGGCAAGACACTGACACTCAAATATTTGAAGGAGTTGTTTCAGAATGAAACTGGGATGGATGTTCTTTATGTCAACTGCCGGCATTACAATACCAGCTTCAAGATATTTTCATATCTATTGGACAATGAAAATTCAGCAGGTGCAAGTCTTGTCGACCTCTACCAGCGGTTTATGCAGCAATACAAAAATAAAACCGTTGTTATCCTTGACGAGGTTAATCTTATGAGCTCAAAGGATAAGAACCGTGAAGTTCTTTATTTCCTCAGCAGAAGCGAGCAGCCTTATATGGTGATAATGCTCTCTAATACACCACATGTGCTAAAACAACTTGACCCAGCCACACGCAGCAGCCTTCAGCCGATGCCTTTGCACTTCAAGAACTATAACGCTGAGCAGATTCACGAAATCTTAAAGGACAGAGCCAAAAAAGGTTTGCATAGCTGTGAAGAAGGCCATTTATCCCAGATTGCAGCTTTGACCACTCAAAAGACAAATTCGGATGCAAGGGTTGCGATAAAAACACTTTACTATAAGATGATGAATCCTAATGATGATACCGAAAAATGCTTTGAGGACGCCAGAAGAGATATCGTGATTGATGTTGTCAATGACCTGGCTGATCCTAATCTTATGATTCTCTGGGCAGCTGCGACTAACAAATCGGATCTCGTTAAAGATATCTACAAAAGATACTGCCGGTTCAGCCAGGATCACCAGATTAAACCTTTCAGTTATATGTATTTCTACACCAATCTTGGCTATCTGCAAAGTGTAGGGCTTCTGGCGTTGGTTGCAACAAAGATAGATAGGATTTATACCAACAGGGTTGTGCTTACTTTTGACAAGTCTATCGCTGAGCAAGTCTGTAAACTTCGTTTTGAATAGACTGAAGTTTAAGCGTTGATGTTTTTAGCTGCTTCTATAGAAAAACGTAAACCTGTTTACCCAGGTAGAGGGTGCGGAGTTTAAGCGTGGACGGATATTGCCCCGATTAAAGTATTCAACATTTTTGTGGTTTGCAAAGATTTTTCATTAAGAGATTATTTTCATTATTGAAAACAAATAATTATAGAAGGATTACTTTAAAAAGATAAGTAGTTACGTATAAACTCTACTCCCTACCCCCCCATCACCCCGGTGGAGAAGATGTGTTGATTTTCCAAAATCCAAAGATTTATATATCAGGCCTCTTATGTGTCCCGTGAGGTGATATACATGGGACGTGGAAGACCACCAATCTGCCCAAAGTGCGGCAGTCATAGGAGTCAGAAAAAAGGTATCAGAAAGACCAAAACAATGGGCACAAGGAGGATAAGACTCTGTAAGGACTGCGGCAGTAAATTTACACCAAAGCATCAGAAACAAATTGAAGACCAATGAATATCATAAAGCTTGCTTTCAGTATGGTTGCGAGAGTTCAGCAGCTTTTTGGTAGAGTAAGGAGCTTTTACTATTCTACGATCTTACTCGACTACCGCTGCGGCCAATGCAACGGCAAGCTTTCTATGATCTCTGAGAGCAAGTGCTGTTGTGTCAAATGCGAGCTTGAATTTGACCCAACAGTTGAGTTTCAAAGGTGCTCGGCCTGCGGCGGCATCCCAGTATTGCGGGTGAGGCGGTATTATTGTAAAGACTGTGGTAGTGAAGTGACATCAAAATTTGTTTTTGAAACACTTCCGTTTGAGAAGGAATATTTCAAGCAGAAAATGGCCGAATCCCGCCGGCGTAAAAAAGAACAATTCCAGCAGGTACGCGAAATGCTTATGCAATGCCGTTCACAAACAATCTCTCCCGATGCCGCTGATCTGAATTCAATTCCCGGTCTTCTTGCGGCGTTGAACGGATTAACTCAAGGTATTGATGAACAGATGCTTATAGAACTGAAAAGCAAATTCGACCTTGACCGCTATCAGGAGCATATAAAGGCTCATATTCAGGACTTCCCGATAGACTTGCGTGAGATACCTGCAATTATCGAAAATACGCGAAAAGACCTTATATGGCGTTTTGTTGCGGTTATTTTCCTTGAGCATGAGCGGGAGGTTGAAATCCGACAGGATGGTCAAACAATATGGGTGAGTAAATATGCTGACAGACAAGGACAAGATATTTTTGGAGAAACTCAAAAAACTGATGGATTCGAAGAACTTATGTGTTGAACTAAAACCAGACAGGCCCAGCAGGATGGTTCTCAAGGGAACCTACGGTGAAAAGATTCACAAGACCTTTGGCGTTACAAGACAGGGAGTCCGATGGAGATTCCAGCATATCTTCGGCAAAATCTATGTCGAGGCCTTCGAGATAATTTTGTTCATCGAGAAAAACTTCGGTCCACAGCTTCGCGATCATGCTATCCGGATAAGCAAGGAAAGATATGCACTAAGACAGGAACTCAATAACATAAAGTAATTCTTCTACCAGATTGCTTCATATTGCGGCACTATAATCGAAACATTTAAAAAGATAAAATCACTACCCCTCAATCCTAACAAATAAACAACACATAAACACAGCATGATGCCTTTTGGCTATAAAACTTGCTGGCAGGTCTTATGCACATGAAAGTATTTGAGTTCAGACTCAGATCATCGTGAAGCGGGACCTTTTATCGACGAGTATTTTTGTATCAGCCGTAACTTTGCGGCAATCGAATTAGATAGTTCTCTAACATAATCTCGCATGTTACCTCTCGACGAGAGAGTAATTTCTAAAAGAATTTGCAAATAACCAATTTTAACCATGATGGCACGCTTATCAATTGAAGCGTGCCATCGCTTTTTAATGAAAGGAAAGGTGGAATTATGCAACAGACAATTTGTGCGAAAGTTAGCGAAAGATTACTGACAAAGGCCAGTAGATTATTCACTGGCACATTGGATGGCAGGATAATCGAAATCCTGCAGAATGCAAGAAGAGCAGGTGCAACAGAGGTAAGAATCTCAAACAAGGATGGACTGATTACAGTTCAGGACAACGGCTCCGGCATCGAGGATTTCCAGAAACTGTTGGATTTAGGCGGCAGCGGCTGGGATGAGAAACTCGAAGCCGGCGAAGACCCTGCAGGTGTTGGATTATTCAGTCTGGCACCACGGAAAGTTACCATCATTTCCGGTAGTAGAAAAACCGTCATCGATAAAGATGGCTGGACCGGAAAACCCGTTGAAGTGATAGAGAACGCCGAAGCAGTAGCTGGCACCATCCTGAAATTCAGGGATGAAAAACTGTGGGATATGGAGCTTGTTGAAAAGCACGCGGTATTTGCAGGTATCCGGGTTATCGTAGATGGCAAGTATTGTCACCAGATGCCATTTTGCAGCAGCGAAGCAGTGCATTACGAAAACCCAGGCTGCAAGATTGAAACCACAAAGGAGATATCCAAGTATCACAGTCAGTGGACTTCAAACTGGTACCACGGCAGAGTGCTGGTTAATTTCCATGGTCAGGTGGTCCAGGTAGATCATTGGCCAAGCAAGAGCAGGCCTGGCATTACGATCCTTGTTGATATCGCAGACCAGACAGACATCCGATTGATGCTGCCTGCAAGGACAAGGCTGGTGGAAAATCAGGCCTTTGAGCAGCTCAAAAGTGCCATTGAACTGGAGTTTTACAAATACTTCCAGAAG
>JBDRHL010000129.1:0-26574 GCA_043816955.1 Planctomycetota bacterium
GTTCTCGAGAACTTTTGTGTACTCTTTAAGCCTCTTTATTTCATCAGCTTGTTTTTCAATAATAGTGTCTTTGTCCATGACACCTTTATCGGACAAAAACAGCGTTTTACTTCAATTATGCAAATTGCTGTGAATGGTTACCCCTTATCCAAACACATTCCCTGCGATTTTTTCTTCGTAGGCTTAGCTCGTTTTACCGGAATACTTTTTAAGTCGCCTTTGCCATTTTGCAATCATGCCGATTAGCTCCATCAATCGCCAAGCCAACTGGCACACCAGAACTTTCAGTAAGCAAACTGCGTTCAAAGCATTCCATTGACAACCGGTTCGCAATACGAAAAATATCCCGTTCATTGCTTTGCGGTCTGGCACTCTTGGTCTGCCGCCACCCAGCGAACCACCATCTCATGGTCCTGCCAGTTCTTCACGCGCCGGGTTCGAGTGCGAGCGCCACTGTTGGGTGACTCAATAATATCTGTCGTGTCCAGATCAGTAACGGTATAACTGACCGTCGCCTGTCCCACCGATACAACAAATCCGCACATGACGACAATAATTGTTGCTAACAATAGACCTCTCTTCATCCTCTTCTCCTCTAAAAAAAGTTAACTATCTACAGACTACAGGTACTCAACGCGCACACCGAAACTGCATACATAATCTTCTGTCTTCTGTGGAAATACATGTGATGATTCCTCTTCTCACTCCTCGACCTCTCCGCCGTTTGCCAATACTAAAAAACCGATGCGATTCTACAGTACTCCACGTGCTTGTCAAGGAAATCCGGCAAATTTCTACCTTTTTATCCCTCTGCACCGTCAGTCCGCTACGATATTTCGCACCATACCCCTTGTAAATTTAAGACGGATTTGCTAGAATAGACTAAGTGCTAAGCAGCAGCATTATTTAACAATTAGCATAGCGCTACGCGGAAAGATTATATACCTGAGGAGGAGGTATTATGTTTCCGGACAAGAAAGAAAGTCCGTATTGGGATAGCACCGGCAACCATATTGTAATGATTCTTATGACGGTGATTTTCGCCATTCAGTTTACCTGTGACCCTCAGGCACAATACCTGAATGGCCTGATTTTGAAACACCTGGTTTCACTATCGCTATTTATGTATCTATGGCTGCATGTCGATTTCGTACATATTGTCTCAAATCTCATCCTGCTCTGGATATTTGGCCGCTATGTGTGCTCCAAAGTTGGTAATGCCGGTTATTTCCTCGCATACCTTGCTACCGGCATTGCCGCGGGAACTGTTCATTGTATCTACGATGGCAGGCCCGTAATTGGTGCCAGCGGTGCTATAATGGGCATACTTGGGATATACGTTGTGCTCTGTTTTAAGCGATTTGGCCCTGCTGGGCCTTGGCTGATTCTCGTTTGGTTCCTAATGAGTTTGGCGGCCAGCTTTACGGGCACTGCCGGGATATCGTATCTGGCGCATGTGGGAGGCTTTTGTGCCGGTATCATAATCGCTGCAATACTTGTATTCTTCAATATCGCTGAAACTGATGAGACCGGCCAATCATTGCTGAACCTGCTCTCGCCTCTGTCAATATACATCCCTTCCGGCAAAGCCAAGCGTTTTACGAAATTGCCCGAATTATAAGGCAAAAACAAACTACTTCAAGACATCTGACTGTTAAGGAAATCGCGACAGGAAAGCTTAGTCCAATTCAATGCGTAACATCGGCCTTAAGACGCGGCTTTTAGGATGTCGCCTCCAAAGTTTTGTTCGGTAATTCTTCGATTTTCTGTAATCTTTTCGCTGCCCATCCAGCCAGAAAAGGTGCCCACAATGGAAACAGGATAAAAGCCTGAAACATCAAGCCTCCATTGGCAACACCGGTAGCAGCACCGATGCTCATCCCGATATTTGGGATCAGCCACAAGGTTCCAATGGAAAAGAAGTACACAACCTCGAAAATGATTACGGCCACAAAAAGCTTGAGCACGTTCGTGCGTAGCCGGACAAACTGCACACCGCAGATCAGGAGGATAATGTAGCATCCGATACAGATCGCAGACATTGTATAGAATGCAGGGTAAAAATATGGAATGTCGTGTTCCTGCACGAAGTCTGAAAAATATGTAAATAGCGTCGTTAAATTGTACCAGAGACCGATTACCGCCACAGTAATCGAAAGAACCCCAATGGCAATTATGAATCCTTTTGCTCTTTTCATATTATCTCCCTCGAATATAATATTACAACACAATTTGAAGTGATTTTATGCTGCTATTATGCTAATGTACAGTACATTTGTAAGTAACTTAGTCCAGCGGAAGGAAGGTTTCAACCTTTGTATATGCCCTGGCTGAGGGATCCGAGTTTGCATGTTTCAGGTGTGGATAAGCATTGCGCGAGAGATCTCGTCAGCTTTTTGATGCCCGAACAGCAGCTCCACGAGTTTCAGCGCAAAAGCCAGCGCTGTTGCTGGCCCCTTGCTGGTTATACAGTTCGAGTCAACGACAACCGGTTCCCCGTCCGTGGCAGGGTTAGGTAATTGATCGGCAAAAGCAGGGTAGGAGGTTGCCCTAAATCTATCCAGCAGGCCTTGTGCAGCCAGGACCACCACAGGTGAAGCACAAATCGCCCCAAAGAGACGACCCTGCTGAGACTGCTGCTGGAGCATCTGTTTAAGCTCAAGGCTGTCGCGAAGGTTTTCAGCGCCGGGCATACCGCCGGGCAAAGCGATAAGATCGTATTCAATGCTCACACATTTATCGATTGTCACATCAGCAACGATCTTAACACCCCGCGAGGCGGTTATCTGCCTTCTGCCTGTTACCGAAGCGACAGTAACGTCTGCACCTGCCCGGCGCAGGACATCAATGAGGCACACCGCTTCTATTTCCTCGCTGCCGTCAGCAATCGGAATCAACACTTTCCTGTTCATGTTTCCACTCCCTTAAATCATACTTACCTGTATATATGCTTAAGAGGGGGGAAAATCAAATTCAAATTATACCTGGGGCGCAGTGAATTCTTGACGTTTTCGGCTCAAACCGGTACCTTATCCGCGGCGGTATGCGCAGAAAAGGTGTAACAGGGATGACCCAGACGAGCAGAAAACACATTGTCAGTCAGACAGCAGTAGTGATACTTGCGGGCGGCAGCGGCAGCAGGATGGGCCATGCCGATACAGCCAAGGTATGTTTTGAAATAGGTGGTCAGCCTGCGATTAATCGCACCATCCAGATGTTCAAAATGATCGGATTTACCAGGTTTGGTGTGGTAGTCGGCTCAATGGCCCAGCAGGTTATTTCGACCATCGCTGCTGAGAACCCGGAGGTAACATTTTTCTATCAGGGAGAACAACTGGGAACGGGGCATGCCGCCAAAGTGGCTGCTGATGCTTTGCAGGCCCTGGGGCACAGCGGGCCGGTTTTTTTGACACTCGGTGATAAGTTCGTCGAGAAATCAGCAATTGAGGCGGTAGTCGATGGTTTCGTACGCCAGCAGGCCGACGCCGCTTTGCTGACAATTCCCAAGACAACGGCAACGGCAGCCAGCAGCGGGAGGGTATTTGTTGATCCGGAGGGGCAGGTAGTCGGCATCATCGAAAATCCCGATATTCGCAGGCAGCAAATCGCCGACGAACTGCGCCAGCTTCTTGTCAACAAGCGCAGGACGATACCCTCGCGTCTAATACGTGGGGTCTGCAGCAAACACATACCCAACGAAAAAAAACTCGCTGTAGCTGCTGGCGAACTTCTGCTGGCAGCGAATAGGCGGGAGCAAATCAGCAAGTCGGAGCTTCAAAAGATACTGGGGCTGGAAAAATATAACCTGACGGTCGCATCGCAGCGATACACCGCCGGACAGATCGAGCGGATATGTACGATGGTGAACCCAAGTTTATACCTCTTCACGGCTGAAGCTTTTTACCGCGGCATCGCAATGATCGACAATAACAACGCCCAGAACGAGTACTACCTGACTGACGTGATCAAAAACCTGGCTGCTCTGCGTGATAAAGCAGGCAAAAGCCTGTACAGACTTCGGGCTGTTGCCGTTAATAATTCCGATCTGATCCAGGGTTTCAATTCGCCGGGGGAACTTCTGGCTATACAGGATTATGTGAGACGGAAAAAAATCCATCGTACCGCACATGCCGCATCTGATGTGCCCAGGCCGAAGCTGAGCAAGAACTGTTACTGTACAGCGGCCCAGTGGATCGCGAAAATTGAATCAAACAGCGGCAGGGTCAAGAGCTGGTTACGCAGGATCTACGGCGATGACCCTGATCTGCATAATGAAAAATGCCGTGATTTAGTCAAGACACTGAATTGTTTCACCAGACGGTTCGGCTTTGAACAAAAAGTCCTCATCGTGCGCGTTCCGGGGCGAATCAACCTGATGGGAAGACACATCGATCACAGAGGAGGATTCAATAATATCCTAGCTATCGATCGTGAGACGACTGTCGTTGCTTCACTGAGGAGCGATGACAAGATCATCGCTGTAAACACACAGCCCGCGAAGTTTCCGAACGCTAACTTCAGTATTTCCGGACTGATGGGCGGTTTCGAATGGGACGACTGGGAAAACTTTGTCAGCAGTCAGTGGGTGCGGAAGCTTCTTACCAACGCTGCCGGCGAGTGGAGCAACTACATAAAAGCAGCGATGCTCAGACTTCAACACCAGTACCGGGACCTGAGAATATGCGGCGCAAACATGGCTTTTCACGGCAATATCCCGATAGGGGCGGGCCTGAGCAGCAGCTCAACACTGATCGTAGCAAGTCTTCAGGCAGCTATTGCGCTTAATAACCTTGAATTGACAAGCGAACAGTTTATCGACCTGTGCGGGGAAGGCGAGTGGTTTATCGGCTCGCGAACCGAAGCGGGGACACATGCGGCGATGTACCTGGGGCAGAGGGGGAAAATCGCCCATGTGGGGTATTTACCTTTCAGGGTGGAAAAAATCATAGACGCTCTCTCGGATTGCCTGGTAATAATAGCCGACAGTGGTGTCAAAACAGAAAACGCACAGGCCAGCCAGATGCGAAATGAAAGGATTGCCTGCTGTGAGCTGGGTCTTGCTCTTATCAGGCAAAACCTGCCTCGCGGCGAGAATATCGAATATGTCAGAGACATTGACCCCCAGAAGCTTGGCTGTACTACCAGCCAGATATACAGGATGCTCCTGAAGATTCCCGTATTGATGACGCGTAAGGCTTTCAGGCAAAGACTCTCAGGGGAGCACAAAGACCTGATCGATGAGAATTTTGCGACGCACCGAGACCCGGGATATTATCCTGTCCGAAGCGTTCTGTTATTCAGCATATCAGAAATTATTCGCAGCAAATTTGCTGTTGACTACCTGCAGAATGGCAACTTAACGGAATTCGGCAGGCTTATTCAGGCCAGCCACAATGGCGACAGAATCGTAATACAAGGACCTGACGGGAGGTACCGCCCTTTCGAGCCTGACTGCGATGACGAATACCTCAACCGCCTGATTTCCGATCTGGCAGGAGAAGACCCACAACGTGTGCTCAATGCCCAGCTTTACATGCAGAGCGGCTGGTACGGCGGCAGCAGCAGCCAAACAGACCTAATGGTTGATGCCGTACAGTCACTATCCGGCGTCATCGGGGCACAGATAGCAGGAGCGGGACTCGGCGGATGTATCATGATCCTCGCCCGAAACGATACCTTCAATGCCGTCAAACAGAAACTGAAGCAGTCTTATTACAAGCCCAACAATCTAAAACCGATTGTGATACCCTGCAGAACTGTGGAAGGAGCCGGTCTGGTCAAATTCTAAGCTATACAGGCAGAGACAGACATGCATTCGTTCAGAACGCGTGTTTAGCGTAAAGGTTTTTCATCAGTCTGAATTTTATCAATATTCCGCCAGGCCTGTATTCTTCGCCGGATGTTTCGAATCTGACTGTCGAGGACAAGCAGATATATGAAACAGACCAGCCAGGCAAGTGAAACAGCCAAACACAGATAAAACATAAACAATTTTCCTTAACAGGTTATATCATCGTCCAGTTCCGCGGCGGCTTGAAGCAGGTCTGTCCTCAGCCAGATGAGTAAGCCGGCGAGAAGCAGTGCAGCAGCAATAGCGGCAGCTAAGGCAGCGCTCTGCCATGCAGAGTCGAATGTAAAGTTCTGCCTGTGAATATCAGGTATCAGCCTGGCGCTGACGTACACCATTGGGACATCGAGAAACGCTATTATACCAAAGACGGCGCAAATTCGTGCACGGCGGTGTTTGTCAGGAATGGCGGTGCGCAGGATGATGTAAACCAAGGCGAGGAACCAGAGGATGGCGGAAGTTACCAGCTTCGGGCTTGGGGTCCACCAGAGATTCCACTCGGCACGTGAAAAAACCGAGCCTGTCAGATTCAGAACGGTTGCAAAGAGCAGAGCGGCCTCAGCAGATGCGGCGCCCAAATAATCCCAAAATTTCTTTTTCGTGCACAGGCAGCCGATCGAGGCGACAAGCAGCATGACGAAACAGGCCAGGGCACAGATCGAGCCGGGGACGTGAAAATAAATGATATTCCGCTGCAGCGGTATTATGCGGCCTTTCGTCAGGCCGATCCAGACAGAGGCCAGCAGCAGGATGAAGGTCAGTAATATCAGAACTTTTCGCACTTTGGTCCTCCTATTCGCGAACGACAAAGCCAAACAGCAGCCAGGAGGCTGAGATATAAATTACATCGAAGGCGATGATAAGCGCAGTTGCCGTTTTCAGATTTCCAGCTAGTGCCAATGCCGCCGAACCACCAAGGTTCTCAGGAATGAGGCCGAACAATACGAGAAGCACAAACGCTGCCGGTATCATCAGCGGCATCAGGGTTGTCAGTACAAGAACACTTAAGACAGCGGTACGGATATCTCCAAGCTGGACCATCGCTGAAAACAATGTCCCTACAGCCGATATTGCCGCATTAACAAGCAGCAACAACAGCAGAAAATACAGCCAGCCGTCCGCAACGGTGATGTGGAAGGTTATCAGTATAAGGGGAACGGCGATAATTTCAAAGATGCACAGAATTATCACGTTGGCAGCAAGTTTTGCAAGATAGATCGTTCCCACGTCAAGCGGCGCCAAAAGCAAACCGCTGATGCAGTTATCCTGTTTTTCGAGAGCGAATGAGCGCTCCTGAACGAGCAGGCCGCAGAACAGGAGACATATCAACAGAACAGCAGAGCCGACGGCAACAGCATCGAGGGATGCTGCTTCACAAATAATACGCAGTATCCAGACAATCAGCATTGCAAGAACCACCATAAGCGGCAGGGTCTGTTTGGTGCGCATCTCGACAAAAACGTCTTTTGATAAAATGGATATGAAAGCGTTATGGGAATACTTCACCGGCAATTCCTTGCGTACATCAGATAATCCCGTGAAAATTGCTGTATATCAATTTTACACTTCCTGGAATCGAGGATAAGCTGTCCGCCATCCAATACCAGCACCGAATCACAGCATTGAAGGCCGAGCCTAATATCATGTGTTGCCATCAATAAAACGCCTCCGCGGCTTGTAAAATCTTCCAGGGTTTCTGTAAGGTATCCACATGCTTCGGCATCGAGATTTGTGAACGGCTCATCAGCAAGTAAAACCGAGGGCCTATGGACAAGTGCGCGGGCGATTGTCAGGCGCTGAGCCATGCCGCGGGACAGCCTGGCAGCTTTTTCACAGCGATATGCAAACAACCCGGCCTGCTTCAGCAGTTCATCCACTCTCCCAGTTCGATCGTCTGCACCATAAAGCGCAGCAAAGAAAAGAAGATTCTCAAGCACTGTAAGATCGGAGTAAATCATAGTCGAGTGCAATATGACTCCAAGTTTCTTCCTGAGATGTCGGTCGGCTGATTTGACATTTTGCCCGCAAATGTATATCTCTCCGCGTTCAGGGTGCAACAGGCCTGCAATGGTCTGCAGCAGAGTACTTTTCCCCGCCCCGTTGGGCCCACACAGACATACCGCTGTGGCTTCAGGCACCTGGAAGCCGACATTATCCAGCACAATTTTGCTGCCAAAGGCTTTACAAACTGATTTTACCGTTATGGCAGCATCTGCGAACAAATTGTCCTGTCTGTCTTCAGTCATTTCTGCAAGTTACCTGGTTACGGCAGTTCTCCCGGTTTTTTTTCTTTGCGCGGGCTGACCGGCAGATCGCAGCACCTGAAAGTGAACAAAACACAACAGACGAAATTACCCACGAAGAGATCCGGTATCTTCGTGTATTGAAGCCTGTTATCTGAAAAGTTATTGTCCCGGTTCCATCAAGATTTTCAAGCAGATAATAATCTAAAACATTTCCATCCCTGCCGCTGATCTGCTGTGGAGCTCCAAGTCCTTCCAGCCTGGCGTTTCCCAGCTCTGCCGATACGATAAAACTTTTGACCGGCAGAGAAAGTTTCCGCTGAATTCTCAATACCGGCAAGCTGACCTTAAGAGTATAGGAAAATGCCGCTTCGAACTGGCCGGGGAGAACAACCATAGTATCATAGAAACCGTCTTTCGTAACAATCGCTGTTTGTTCATCAAAATAACGCGAGACGCCAAGATTTTCAAAGCCTTCAGGAAGAAATATTTCCAGAACAACCGGACGGTTGTATTGGTCTTTCTTTTCGGAAATTACGGCCATGTCACCCGAATTTTCCAGGATCATATGTTCAGTTATTGACAGGTAGCCGCCGTAGGGTCTGATGATTACGTGATGTGTCTTAACAAAAAGCTTTGAGCGATCACAGGACACGTCAAAAACGTTAATATCCACAATGTACATCTTTTTTTCTCTTTTCAGCAAGACCGGCCTGCTTTGATATTTCACTGCGGCGTGCAGAACATCGGTAAAAGCGATTGTATGATCATCGGCTGGAATATCCGCAAAAACCGCCATGCCATTTTGGTCAACTTCCGCAGAGAGGGCATATGCAAATTCTTCATGTTCGTAAATGAACAACGTTACACTATCCCCTGTCACAGCATTTCCATCTGCTGTGCCATTGATTACCTGCACAGCCAGTTCCACCGCCTTAATCCTATTCGGATCATCGGCCAGGGACACAACTGAAAAAAACAACATTATTACCGTTGAGAGAACAAATAACATCGCAGTAGTTTTCTAATCCTTTATGTCGGGATGGCGGTCCTCGTAACTTTTCTGTCTGCAGCAGGAGAGTAGAACGCAAAGTACTCCTGTTACAACTAAGGCACATCCAATCCATATCCAGTTCATAAGCGGCTTGAAGTATACGGTCAGGTTAATCAACTCATTTTCCCTGTCAATCTCTGTAAAGGCTGAGTAGAGGTCCCATCCAATGGTACGTATGATAGCAGCTTCACTCGTTCTCTGGCCGGATGTGTTGTAAAATGCCAGTGAAGGCCTGAGCGTCCCGACCATTTCGCCTGATTTGCGGACCGAAAGGCCGGCGACAACAGCGGTAAAGGTTTGGCCGTGGTCCGCTTCAAGGCCGTCAAAGGTTACATCAAAACCCGCAATGGTGATGGTCCGGCCTGGTGTCAAGGCACTATTTTGCCTGATGTCATACCCGCCAGCTGCGGCAATACCTGTAAAAGTCAGGAGCACGCCGAGATGTACAATACGTGCGCCGTACCAGTGAAGACTGGACATGGTATGGTTGGGCTGTTTATTTCTTTTTTTTGTGAGCCTAAGCACAATATCAAGGGCAAGATTAACACCGGCAAAGCCGCAAAGAACAAAGCAAGGCAGAGAAAATCCTTTACTACAGAACCATAAAACCAGGGATATCAGCGCTGCGAGAAGTGCGCCGATTATTCGCCAGTTGACTGTTAAGTGATGCTTTGCCAGATATGGACAAACGCTCAACAGCCATAACAGTGCCAGACCGCCGGGAGCGGTTATTTTTGTGAAATAATCCGCTTCGAGGGTGATTTTCCTGCTGCTGAGAAGGCCGCTTAAAAGAGGAAATATTGTGCCGATGAGTATGACGGCAGTGAGCAATACCATCAGCCAATTGTTGAGGATAATGACTTTCAAGCCCGGCCTGGCAGCAGCGGACAAGTCGGCTGTTTCACGCCGGTGTTTGATCCATATTGCCGGAGCAGCCAAAGCCAATATCAGAATCAGCAGCACAAAAAAAAGGATTCCCAAACCCGGTTCCGGAAAGGCATGAATGCTCGATAACAGCCCGTATCTCGTGAGAAAGGTACCGAAAATACATAAACTGAAGGTCGCGATGCTCAGCGAGATCAGCCAGTAATAAATCCTGTGTGAATCGCTGTAAGTCCGGCTGCAGTGCAGCAGCGCGGTGGCTAGAAGCCAGGGCATCAGCGAAGAGTTTTCCACGGGGTCCCACGCCCAGAAACCGCCCCAGGTTAATTCCTCATACGCCCACCAGGCCCCCAAGGCAATACCGACAGTCAAAAACAGCCAGGCGATCAGTATCCACCGGCGCATCTGTTTGAAAAAAGCCGCAGGGCCGGAGGCATCACGGCAGAGCAGGGAAGCGAAGCTCCACGCGAATGGAACGGCGAAGGCGGCGTAACCAATAAAAAGCGCAGGCGGGTGCATCACCATTGCAGGATGCTGCAAATACGGGTTAAGCCCGAAGCCATCAGGCATAGTCAGCACTGATGAATCGAAAGGATCCTTGTCCAGGATCAATACGAGGAAAAAAAAGACGTTTACAAGATTTACTATTGCCCGCGCACAGGCGGCAAAGGTGCTTTGGCCGTTTTTTCTGCAGAACACGATGACGAGAAAAAGACTCTGCAGCCAGAGCCAGAGCATCAGGGAACCGGCAGCACCTGCCCAGAGCGCAGTTATTTTGTAAACAAGGGGCAGCAGTCTGGAAGTGTGTGCAGCTACATAGCGGACGCTGAAATCACTTCTGCAAAGCAGCAGCACAAAACTAATCAGCGCAACAGTCAGGCAGGTGAAAACCGTTATGGTTGCATTGCGTCCGCTTCTGACAAGGGCCTGGTTTTCTGCCTTGCCTCCTAATATGTCAGCCAGCAACGCATATCCACTGAGGAACAGACCAAGAACAAGACAGAAATATCCAAGCTCAGTCAATATTCTACTGCACTTTCGTTTTGTATTTAGACTCGCACCTGGTTATAAGGGTATATGCACGGAAAAAGCCGTTCGGGTCCATCCGCCCGGTGACAACAACCTCTTTACCCGGTGAAAAATTATCCGGCACGGCGCCGACGTAGAGAACCAAAACTGCCGCCTCGGCATCTTCGAGCAGAAAAGTCAAACTCATCCGTTCCGCATCCTTACTTATGCTTCCCGGCTTGACCCTGCCTGCTATTCGGAAGGTATAATCCGCATTTCTGTATTCGTGGTTTACGAAATCGCTCACTGAACAATAATATGACCAAGAAGAACTCGTCACATGGTGGAAAAGATAGGCCGATGCGGCCCCGATGAGCACAATAGCAATAATTGTTTTTGTAGGTTTCCCGCTTTTCACAGCATCTTAATATATAAAGGCTTGCGTCACTTTGCAAGAGCACAATTACAGGTAACAGGTGCAGAGCTTTTTGCTTGACCGAATATGAACAAGGTATTATCTAGTATAGGTAAAATAACGTTGGCTGCAGGAGTGCTGCAGCTTTCGTAGTACGGTTTTTTCAAGCATCTGAAGCGGATGTAACTGTGGCAAAGGGTACGGTGTATCTGGTTGGCGGTGGTCCTGGTGATCCCGGGCTGATTACGCTTCGTGGGCTGCGTCTGATACGCAAGGCGGATGTGATTGTACACGACCACCTGATACCACACGAGCTGCTTGGTTTTGCCCAGCCCAATGCTGAAATAATATCCGTAGCGAAGTTCGCCAGCCGATATACTGTGCCTCAGGACCGGATAAACAGTCTGATAGTCGAAAAAGCGAAGGAAAACAAAACCGTTGTAAGGCTTAAAGGCGGCGACCCATTTTTATTCGGACGGGGAGGTGAGGAAGCCGAGGCATGTGTCAAGGCAAAAGTGAATTTCGAAGTTGTGCCGGGTGTTACCAGCGCCCTGGCGGGGCCGGCTTACGCAGGTATTGCGCCAACACACAGGGATTACGCATCAAGTCTAGCAATAGTTACCGGGCACCGGAGCGACGATAAGCCCATTGAAATCCCGAAGGCAGACACCCTAATTTTCCTGATGCCCGTAGCCAATCTCACGAAAATTATAGATTCCCTTCTTGAATCCGGCCTGCGAGGCAGTACGCCTATCGCCGCCATACAAAACGGGACGTGTTATAACCAGAAGATTATAAGCGCAACACTGGATACTTTTGTCGAAACAGCTCGGCGTGAAGAGCTGGAGCCTCCCGCGATTTTTGTTGTCGGCAAGGTTGCACAG
Organism: Planctomycetota bacterium; assembly: GCA_043816955.1. Taxonomy (GTDB): domain Bacteria; phylum Planctomycetota; class Phycisphaerae; order Sedimentisphaerales; family CAYZTY01; genus JBDRHL01. The sequence goes on from JBDRHL010000129.1 coordinate 12,335, forward strand.
TTACATGAGAAACTCGAGTGGTTCAGCAAAAAAATGAACGTTCTGGTTCTGGGAAAACATCCGGAGAAATATGAGTATCTCGGTAACATTGTGCACCGGCCGATCATTGATTGCGCACCGATCGATGATTATTCTGACGTCGATTCCCTTTTGATGAAAGACCTTGCGGCGTTTGACTGGATAGTCTTTACGAGTCCAAACGGCGTTTATTACTTCTTTGACCGATTGTATATCACGGGAAGCGATGCCAGGGCACTTGCAGGCATAAAGACTGCCGCGATAGGCAACACAACCGCTGAGAAGGTCAAAGAATTCGGGGTAATCTGCGATCTCACTGCCCAGGATGAATCCAGCAGAGGTCTGCTTGAGGTATTGCGGCAATATGATATGAAAGACAAAAAAGTCCTTCTGCCTCGTTCGGACATCGCCACAGAAGAACTGCCCCAGGGTCTGATGCAAATGAACGCCTGCATTGAAAAACTGACTGTTTACAAAACAGTCGATATTGAGCCTGGGCCTGTGGATTTTGATTATATCGACTGCGTGCTCTTTACGAGCGGATCAACCGTAAGAGCATTTGTAAAATACTTCGGAAGTTTACCGGCAGGCGTGAAAGCTTTTGCAACGGGTCATGTAACACAGGCAGAAGCGCAAAGTTACAACATCACAGCAGAGCTGATCGAGAAGATAGTGTAAGTCCAGAGACATCGAGAGGAAAAAGCGATGGCAGAATCGAGGCATACCGCTTTGTTCAGGAACGCTTCAAAGGTAATCCCGGGCGGCGTCAACAGCCCCGTCAGGGCGTTCAAGGCCGTCGGAGCAAGGCCTATCTTCATCGAAAAAGCCAAAGGCGCATATCTTTTCGACGCCGACGGAAAACGTTACATTGACTATTGTCTGTCATGGGGGCCGATGATACTCGGCCACGCAAGAGCAGAAGTATTGCGGGTAGTAAAAAAGGTTATGTCAAAGGGAACAAGCTTCGGCGTTCCCACAAGTGCGGAAACAAAACTTGCCAAAATGATCAGCAGCGCGATCGATTCAGTTCAAAAGGTCCGTCTCGTCAGTTCGGGTACAGAGGCGGTTATGACCGCAATTCGCCTGGCCCGGGGAACGACCGGAAGAGATAAAATCATAAAATTCATCGGCTGCTATCACGGTCATGTCGATCACCTGCTCGTTCAGGCAGGTTCCGGCGCAACAACATTCGGTACGGCCAGCAGTGCCGGCGTGCCAAGAGATTTCACCAGGCATACCGTCCTTCTGCCATACAATGACGGCGAAGCTCTTGAAAAAGCTTTTTATAAATACAAAGGCAAGATTGCAGGAGCAATTATCGAACCGGTAGCGGGGAATATGGGAGTGATCGCGGGGAAACCATCTTTTTTGAAGCTGCTGCGAAAACTGTGCACAAAAAACTCTGCCATACTTATCTTGGACGAAGTGATAACCGGATTCAGACTAAAATACGGTGCGGTACAGGACCTTTTGTCTATAGAGGCGGATTTGACCTGTCTGGGCAAAATCATAGGCGGTGGTTTTCCGATCGGTGCTGTCGGCGGCAAAGCCAAAATAATGGACAATCTCGCACCAACGGGTAGAGTCTATCAAGCCGGCACGCTTTCCGGAAATCCTGTTTGTGTCGCGGCTGGCATCGCCACCTTACAAATTCTCAAATCAGAAAAGCCATACACAAAACTCGATGGCCTTACCAAACACCTCTGCCGGCAGATCAGCGGCATATTCAAGGATCACGGTGTCAAACATACCATAAACCAGGTCGGCTCAATGTTTACCATCTTTTTCAACTCCGCACCTGTTACAGATTATGCTTCTGCGATGGCTTCAGACACAAAATGTTACGCCGCGTACTTCCGGAAAATGCTGGCTGCCGGAATCTATCTTCCGCCATCACAATTCGAGACCTGTTTTCTCTCGACAGAACATACGCAAAAGGAGCTGAATAAAACAATCGCAGCCACCCGGCATAATGTAATCAGGATCGAACATAAAGGATGATTTCATAAGGAGCCCAACAATCGTAAGGTCAGAACTGCGTTACTGTTGAGGCAAACACATCACAGTATACCCGGCAAGTTTGGTTTTTGCGCCTCATGGGCTTGTCGGTGCCTATTATGGAAAGTACGAATGGCTGGAGGTAAGCTGCCGCTTCGGCAGAATCTTCACAAAAAACGCCCCTCACCAAGAATTGTGAGAAATATGGGCTAGATCAGTGCCAAGGTTTTTTTCCTATCAGCGGTAAGTTCCACATAGCCACAATCAAGACATGTTCTAGCCTCAAGGTCTACATCGGCGGTGCGCCATTGAAAAAACCTGGCGCTTTCCATACGAAAACTGCTTTTGCCCGTCGCATTGATGGAGCCGATTCTGAAGTTCTGTCCCCCACACCTTAAGCATTCTATCTGTTCGTCCATCGTTTCCCCTTTCACGCGGCTTTTTGAATTAACGGCTTTCTTATCAGGCCAATCCAAACCAGATCCGCAAAGTTGTCTGAGATCATTCTTTTCTCTCTTTCGGCCATTAACCGGGGAATATTAAGAGAAAATTTGCAAAAAATCTTGGGGCCTATAAATAGATTCCCCGAAAAACTCAGACTAAATTCGATCAACTTTTTTAGGCGGTCACCCTTTTTAGGCTGTCACCCAATGCCATTTACACGGTTTGGTCGGTTTTTCAGGGGTCCCTTACCCCATCCAATCCCACAGCTTGACTGCTTGACGCTAAAAGCGGTAAGTCATATAATAGCGATTTTGCTATTTCCGGGATGATATAACGATGGCTAAGAAGGTTCGATGTGACAGGTGTACGGGGCTTTGCTGCAGGTATTTTGCACTTCCGATTGAGACCCCGGAGAGCAGAGAAGATTATGAAGACATCCGCTGGTACCTGTGTCATGAGGATATCACGGTGTTTGTCGATGACAATGACTGGTATTTGAATGTTAAGAACAAATGCAGGCATATTAACAGCAATACTTTTAAGTGTGATATTTATTCCAAGCGCCCAAGGATCTGCCTGGGTTATAAGACAGATGATTGTGACCTGACAGAAGGCGAGTATGGTTATGATCTGCACTTCACGAACGACAAAGATATGGAAGAATATATAAAGGTAAAGTTCGACAATAACATTGCGGAAAAGAGAAAAAACCGCAAGAAAAGCGGCAAAAAGAAAAAGAAATAAGTAGAGCACAAGGTAAGATGAAGATGCCACCGGTAAAAGGGACCCGTGATTTCTATCCGCCTTTGATGGCAAAACGGAATTGGATCATCGACGGCTGGAAGAAAATTTCGGCTCGAAACGGATTTGAAGAATATGACGGCCCGATATTTGAATATCTGAAGATATACCAGGTGAAAAGCGGTGATGAGATAGTCGAGCAGCTTTTCAATATGACAGACCGCGGTGGACGCCAACTGGCGATCAGGCCGGAGATTACGCCGACTCTTGCTCGAATGGTTAACCAGCAGATTAGCTCTCTTCCTCGTCCGATCAAGTGGTTTTCAGTTCCAAGACTTTGCCGTGCTGAACGTCCGCAGAAAGGAAGGCTGAGGGAGTTTTTTCAGTGGAACATTGATATTATCGGTGTAGATAATGTTCTGGCAGACGCGGAGGTCATATTGTGCGCAGTTGATTATCTGCGTGATATAGGATTGACAGCAGGAGACGTCGTAGTCAAGATATCCAGCAGAAAGATGCTTAGATCTCTTCTGAAGGAAATTGGAATAGAGCAGAACAGGCTGGACAGTGTTTACACGATACTGGATAAAAAATCCAAGTGCTCTAAGGAAGCATTTGAGGCATTGCTTGCTGAGCAGATCGCCAATGAAAAGCAGCGCCGCCAGGTAAGTGAACTTATGGATTGTACATCCCTGGATATGGTTGGCGAAGCGATTAAATTGGGCGAAGAAGCCCAAAGTGCTATAAGGGAGCTTCGAGAGTTGTTTGAGCTGTTGGAGTTAATGGGCATAGCGGATTATTGCGCTTTTGATGTAAGTGTTGTCCGTGGTCTGGCATATTATACATCTGTGGTGTTTGAGATATATGATCGCGGCGTGGAACTCCGCGCGATTTGCGGCGGCGGACGATACGATAATCTGCTTAAAGATTTCGGCGGACCTGCAATAAGCGCTACCGGCTTCGGCATGGGAGACTGCGTGTTGGGGATTCTGCTTGACGAAAAGGGTCTTTGGGCAGATTCAGTTTCAACCAGGCAGGTCGATTATTACGTCGTCTATGCAGGTGCGGATTTTCAGAAAGAGGCTGTTAAGATAACGGCACTGCTTCGCAGGGCAGGTTTCGGGGCGGATTTCAGTTACAAGGGAGGCAGTTTAAGCAGACAGTTGAAGCAGGCTGCTGATGCGGATGCCAGGAAGTGTATTATTGTGGGCAGCGAGTATACAGACAGGGGAGAGTTGATTATCAAAGATATGGCAACAGGTCAGCAAAGTAGTGTCCGGGCTGTTGATCTGCTTCGAGCTGCAGGTGAAAAGTAAGTGGCAGAATACGGGGGTATGCTGTATAATTCATAGTCATGGCTGCGGCAGATTATCCGAATCATTATGAGCAGGCTCTTGCCGGTTGGCTGATGGATAATCGCGTTCAGTTTGTTCCGGTTGATCAGCAGAAACGGGTGATATTTTCACGGTCAAAAATGAAAAGCTTCGATTTTCTGCTGTATCCGCGAAGTTCGACAAGGGAAGTGATTGTAGCGGAAGCTAAGGGCCGAAAGTTCAGCGGCAGCAGTCTTGCGGGACGTCCATCGCTTCAATGCTGGGTAACAATGGAGGACGTGAGAGGGCTGCTTGGCTGGGAAGATGTATTTGGAAGCGGTTACACGGGGGCGTTTGTCTTTGTGTACTGTTTCGAGAAGATAGACGTTGACCCCGACAAGTGGCAGATCTATGAGTTTGACGACAGGAGATATTTTTTTGTTATGGTTATGCTTGATGACTACAGAAAGTTCATGAAAATACGGAGCAGGAAATGGCAGACAGTAACTTTAAGCACAGAAAACTTTCGCTCCTGTATGAAGCCTATCGAGAAGGTTTTGATGTAACACCAAGGACATAAAGGTTTCAATAGTGAATCAGTATATACAAGAGATAGCATCAGTTGTGTTAAGCGGCAGGAAACTTGACAGAAGCCAGATTGATCTGCTGGCAGATCGGAGCAGGGTTGATTTTTATGACCTGCTGTACTGGGCCAACGGTATACGCGAAAGGTATTTCGGCAGGCAAATAAAGGTGTGTTCGATCATAGCAGGAAGATTGGGAGGCTGTGATCAGGACTGTGCTTTTTGCGCGCAGTCTTCGCACTACAAAACACACGTCACAAAGTCTGAATTACTCAATGATGAGCAGATATTAAAGGCTGCCGAGGAGGCAAAAGTAAACGGTGTTTCAAGCTTTGGCATTGTTTACAGCGGCAGAAGCATAACTGAAAAAGAGCTTACGAGGCTTGAAGGCTTAATAAAGCAGATAAAAAAACGGTTCGCTCTGGAGATGTGCGCTTCACTTGGAATTATCAGTCCAGATCAGGCGGCAAGATTGAAACAAGCAGGGCTTTGCCGCTATAATCACAACCTGGAAACCAGTGAGCACCATTTTAAGAATATTGTTACCACACACAAGTATGCTGATCGTGTAGCGACTATAAGAGCAGCAATTGAGACCGGCCTTGGTGTTTGCGGCGGGGGAATATTCGGAGTAGGCGAGACAGAAAAAGATCGTATCGATATGGCTTTTGAGCTAAGGGGCCTGGGTGTCGATACGGTACCAATGAATTTTCTGCATCCCATAGAAGGAACGCCTCTTGGCAAAACCGCTGCCTTGAAACCGCGTGAAATTTTACGAATTATTGCTTTGTATCGTTTTATTTTACCCGCGACTCACCTGAAAATAGCAGGCGGCAGAGTACTTAACCTGCGAGACCTTCAGAGCTGGATTTTTTATGCAGGCGCCACAAGTATCCTCAGCGGCAATTATCTGACAACGGCTGGACGTGCCGTTTCCGAAGATATGCAGATGTTGAAAGACCTTGGGCTGGAAGTAGACGGGAAAACGTGCGAATAATTGCCGGTAAAAAACGAGGTATGAAACTGCTGTCGCCTAAGGGTGATCAGACTCGGCCGATTATTGATCGGGTAAAAGAGTCACTTTTTGATGTGCTGTACAAATATAATCTGATTGAGGGAGGATATGTGGCTGATCTTTTCTGCGGCACCGGTTCGCTGGGGCTTGAGGCTTTAAGCAGAGGAGCAGTGCACGTAACTTTTGTCGAGATGGATCACAGGGTGGTGCAGATACTTGAAAAGAATATCACCAGGGGAGGTTTTGCGGCCGAGACGAGGGTAATAACTGCTGATGCCTTTAAGACAGGTGCGATGACATGTCCTGAGGGCAGACAGTATGACATTGTTTTTGTTGATCCGCCTTATGCGCTCAGCATGGCAGTGGGACTTGATTCCCCGTTAGGCAGGCTTTTTTTTATTCTAATCGAGCAGGTCAGTAAAGAAGGCATTGTTATCGTTCGGACTGAGGCGAAAGTTAATCTGCAGGACAAATATGGTGTGCTGGGGATAATCGAAAGACGAAAGTGGGGTAATTCGGCAGTAACATTGTTGCGCAAAAAGGAAGTATGTGATGACTAACAGAGAAGCAGCGCTCCGGCTGATCAAAAAATTGCGAGCGGAGGGTTTCGAGGCCCTTCTGGCGGGGGGATGTGTCCGCGATATGCTGCTGGGACGGGCAGCTAAAGACTATGATATTGCCACAAGTGCCCATCCGTCAGATGTCTGCAGGCTTTTCAAGCGGACGTTAAAAGTCGGCGCAAAATTCGGGGTGGTGATGGTCATGACCGGCGATATTCAAACTGAGGTGGCAACTTTTCGCACAGACAGCGGCTATGCTGACGGACGAAGGCCCGACAAGATCAAATTCTCCAATGCCCGGGAGGATGCCCACCGGCGGGATTTTACTATTAACGGGATGTTTTATGATCCTGTAGCGAGAAAGATTATTGATTACGTAGGTGGCGAGAAGGACGTCAAAAAAGGGGTGATTCGAACGATTCGGGATCCGCAGAAGCGTTTTGGAGAGGATTACCTGCGTATGCTGCGTGCCGTAAGATTCTCGGCGCAGCTTGGCTTTTCAATTGAGGATTCGGCATGGCAGGCTATCTGCGATAATGCAGCAAAGATTTCACGGATCAGCGGAGAGCGAATTGCGATGGAGCTTGAGGCGATCTTTGCGACTCCGAGACGGGCTGACGGTGCGGAGAAAGTGATACTAAGCGGACTAGGCCAAGCCGTATTCAGGGGCTTCGAAGGTGAAAAAGCTCGATTCGGCGTTAGTGTACTGAGACATCTGCGAAAACAAGTTGATTTTGCACTGGCAATTTCCGGTTTCTTCGCGGCTTTTGAAACAAAGTTCGCACTGGACTGGATTGAAGTATTAAAGCTGAGCCGTTCCAGAATGCGCCACATCCGCTTTTTGCTCGAAAATAGAGGGATTCTGCTTGAGGAGAATATGTCAACTGCAAATCTGAAGCTGATGCTTTCCGAGGTCTATTTTGAGGATTTGTATGAGTTGCAGCGAGCTATACAGCGTGCAAAAGGAGCAGGTATCACAGCTTTGGTTAAGATCAGGAAACGTGCGCGGGCTCTTGCGGACCAAGAGCTCCGGCCGAAACGATTGCTTAACGGCCATGACCTTATCAGGCTTGGCGCTATACCTGGCCCACAGGTTGGGCAGCTTGCTGAAGAATTGTACATCGCTCAGCTTGAAGGGAATGTTTGCACAGAGGATCAGGCAAAAAGGTGGTGTACCGACTGGCTCGAAAAAAGGAAAGACCGGCAGTGGTTCAAGCCATAGTAGTTAAATATATTTTGAACAGACAGAAGGATGAAACCTTTTAGCTTGTTAATAAAACCGGCTGGGCCGGACTGCAACATGAGCTGTAAGTATTGCTTCTACTCGGGGAAAAAGTCTCTGTTCGGGCCTGGAAAACATCGAATGAGCGAGGAAATACTGCAACGGCTTATCGAAGACTATGTCAAACTTGGATTAGAGGTAAGCAGCTTCGCCTGGCAGGGAGGTGAGCCTACTCTGATGGGGCTGGATTTTTATAGAAAAGTTGTCGAACTGCAGCAGGAATATGGCCGGGACGGCCAGGTTGTCAGCAATGCACTGCAGACTAACGGGATATTGCTCGACAGTAACTGGTGCGAGTTTCTTGCCAAATACAGTTTTCTGGTGGGGATAAGTCTGGACGGACCAAAAGGGTTTCATGATCACTATCGACTTGACAAGACAGATGCCGGTACTTTCGAGAGAGTAATGCGGGGTATCGAAAACTGCCGTACAGCAGGTGTTGAGTTTAATATCCTGGTTTTGCTCAATGACAGGAATATTGAGCATCCTGATGAGCTATTCGATTTTTTCGTGGAACATAACTTCAAATACCTGCAGTTTATCCCCTGCGTCGAGAAGGATTTTTCGACAGGAGGCCCGGCGGACTTTTCCATAGAACCGTCGCAATACGGCAATTTTTTGTGCCGGCTTTTCGATCTCTGGCGCAAGTATGGTCCGGAAAAACTGAGCATACGATTGTTCGATTCTATTCTATCGATGTACCTGCATGGCAGGCAAACAGTTTGCACCTTTGGTCGAAAGTGTGATGATTATCTGGTTGTCGAGCACAACGGCGATGTGTTCTGCTGCGATTTTTTCGTATGTAACCGGTGGCGGCTGGGTAACATTGAAAGACAATCGATCAAGGTCTTGGCAGCATGTGATACAAAAAGAGAATTCGCTCTGAACAAACGCAGGTACGACAACAAGTGTTTTCTGTGCAGGCATAATACGTTCTGTCAGGGTGGGTGCCTGAAGGATCGGATGGTATTCGGGGGCGATTTCACTCGGCACAGTTATCTTTGCGGGGCATACCAGCAATTCTTCGATTATTCACTGGCAGGCTTTTCACAGATAGCGGCGAAACTGGCGATCCAGGCAAGGCCATCGAGATAAGATCGTACTACTTACGCACCGATCGTTGTCAAATTGCCCTTGCAGCTAGAAAAGGCATCTGCTACCATTATCACAACGGGGCCATAGCTCAGTTGGGAGAGCGCTTGCATGGCATGCAAGAGGTCGTGGGTTCGAATCCCATTGGCTCCACTTTTTTCAAGTCTGTAGAGGTATTTCTATGATAATCATCTGTCACAAAACAAGTTATGGCAGATGGCCTTTTGCGCCCCCTCTGCCGCGACCTGCTTGTTGCTGTGCAGGTGTATATATTTTACCTCGCATTTAGAAAAAAACGTTTTCTCTTGCTTTCTACAGCGATCTTCTGATATAATTCAAGTTAATAAAGAGTGTAGGAGGATGCGTCTGGATAACAGGTGTGTTGGTGCAGCAGTGATTTTGCTCTACAAGTTATTTTGCTTAAAGCCTCGCACGATTTTTTCAAAAGCTACCGACATACAGCTAAGCTACCGACATACAGCTAAACAGAGCTCTCCATATGTAAATGCCTGAGATTGTTTTTCAGGCACCAAATGCCTATGGTGTGTGGTCAAATTCGATTGTTGTTACAGATTCAACCGGAGCCTATGTTATGGCTGATCCCACAAGCGCTTACAACGCCGTGGGGCAAGCTCACCTTACCATACCGGTCGTGATACCGGATGGTGAATACACGGTTACGGTTCGCCTGCAAACTGATAACGTTGTAACAGGCGGAGCCGGCGTATGGGCCATTTCACTCGGTGCAACCACAGGCAGTATCGTAGAAAACGGCGGCGGCTCAGGCGGCTGGCACACTTACTATCCGAGCACAGAAAACGGCACACCAAGCAGCACATGGTTTGCAAGTCCTGACGGAGACACCGGTTGGTTCTGCCCTGTTTATGTCGGCTCACCACTTCCAACATCAGTGAGCCTGTCGGGTATCGTTCCCGGTGACCTTACATTCCATATTTGGGATCAGGTTTACCAGAACTACACCTATGAGGTAATTGACTACTTTGAATTCATTCCTGAGGCGGCATTTCATGTTTTTTCTTTAGATATGTATACCAAAAGCCGAAGTATGTCCTGTTTCTCCGACATGGCAGGGCTGTCGTGACGGGATATGCGGGAGTATTAGCAGTAGTTTATAACAGGCGATAAAATCGCTTTTGTATCTAATTTTTAGGAGGTTCTTAAAATGAAGAAAATACTTACATCATTCATATTTTTGTGCCTCATATCATCCTATGCGGCGGCACAAGGCAATTGCATAGGCTATGTCTGGTCTGCTGATATCGATCAGGATTGCCGGGTCCAGTTTGATGACTATGCGAAAATGGCTGCAGACTGGGGCGGGGGTATTGACGTCAATGATCTAGTGATCTTTGTCGACCAGTGGCTCTATTGCAACGACCCCAACGATTCTAACTGCAACGATATCTATTGTGATGCCAAGCCGACTGTCGGCTTAACCGAATATGTTGCCTACGTACCCGACGGCGCAGTTGTAATCGACGGCAACCTGGCTGACTGGCCCGTCTTTGATTACGACCCGAATTTCTGGTGTGCAGCGAAGTGGATAGAACTCGACAAGCTCTACTACGGCTCGCCGGAATTCATCGAAGATATGTACATGTGCATCATGTACGACGCGGATGCCGATCTGGTCTATGGCGCTGTGATTGCCCATGACTTTGAGCCATGGTATGGCTACACCGCCAGGTACGCCCAGGATGATATCGAAATCTACATCCAGGGTGATGTTGATAACGACACACCTATCAATCCGTTCGGCGTATGGGCCAACGCACAGCAGTTTGCTGTCGGTCTCAATGCAGATAAGAGTACGACGTATATGCTCTGGCAACAGCCGCAAAGCGGCACTGATTTCACTACGGGCCCTGACCCAGGCCTTAACGCCGTCGTCAGTGTCGTAATCAACGGACCGTATGATCATGAGCTGACTTATGAATTCGCAGCGGTGCCTTATGACAGCTATGGCGGGTGGGATGCCAATGTGCCTACTGTTCAGTCAGATTTGTATCCGGGCAAGCAGTTCGGTTATGACATTGTTCTTGGCAACCTCAGTCCGTTTATGAGCAGCTTCTCGATGCATTGCGCGAACCTGTGGACAGGCAAGGCCTACGATGTAACAAAGTACGCTGTCGCAACATGTGAATAACACAGCAGGAAAATTTGTTTAACAGCACAAAAGGGACGGCCATAAAGGCTGTCCCTTTTTTACTAGGGGTCCCTGAAAAACCACTGTGAATAGCGGTGTTTCCCGATTATAATCTACCTGCAAACTTTGAGTTCCTGTTTTTTATTGATGTAAGCCGATGCAGGCATCGCTCAACAAACTTTTCAACAATTGCCTGATCATCCCGTCGGGCAGTCTCGACGATGATGCTCTCGCGCAGTTGCCCCCAGCCAAAGGCCTGATCCTCTTCGCCGACCAAAACGATCATCCTATCCAACTGATAACCACTGCAAATATAAAAATCGCCGTCAGGAACCGGCTCTTAGCCCCCCTGCCGACCGAAAAAACAAAAAAAGCTGCCCTGTCCCGGATTATCCGCAAGGTTTACTACAGCCCCTGCTACTGCCATTTCAGAAGCAGCCTCAAACTTTACCACACCGCTATACAAATCTTCCCCGACACCATATATGATTACATCCACCTTCCAGCACCTTGGTACCTTCGCATCAACACCAAAGCTTATTGGCCCGTCTTTACCGCTACTCAAACGCCGCAGCTTTCCAACACAGCCGGATACTTCGGCCCGTTTCCGACCCGAAAAGCACTCGACCAATTTCTTGAAACTACCAATGAAATCTTTAACCTCTGTCGAATGCCTTACCTCATCAGCAACCCAGACAAAGCGACATCATGCCCATACCTGCAAATGCAGACATGCCCGGCACCGTGCGTTGGCAGCATCTCTCGTGAAGACTATCTCAAAAAAATCGATACTGCTATCAATTTCGTCGCTGGCAACCACTCACCCGCAAAGCACTACCTCACCCGCATCATGCACACACTGGCTGGCAAAAAGCAATTTGAACAGGCCGCTCTCATGAAAAAAAGACTCGCCATGCTCGACCAGCTCCGGAAAGAAACATTCGCCTGGGTTAATAACTTTAGCGATCTGGCCGTGTTGCACCTGGATAAATCCCGTCGAATTAAACCGGAAAACTCTCGAAAAGCACAACAGACAATCGCTGTCTTCACAATAACAGCCGAAAAAACTACCGATTTTGGCGACCATTTTTGCGAAGAAATCCCCACTTTTCTCGAAAAATGCACATGCTTTTGTGAAAAAATACTGAAAAAACCACACCCTTCAACATCGTTGGAACCTGCCCGGATTCGGGATAATCTCGCCCTTGCTGCATCATTTCTCTACCGAAAAAATCCTCCCGGCGTCTGGATAAACTGCTCGCAGGGCCTTGATGAGAAACAACTTACAAATAACCTCAGAAATCTGCTTAAAATCGATACCTCCCGAAAACCAATAGCCCCAACCGGATTTGAACCGGTGTTGCCGGGTTGAAAACCCGGTGTCCTGGACCTGACTAGACGATAGGGCCTGCCGGTTGATAAACTATAAACTACTCCATACTTATCGCTTCGACCGGACACTCATCAACACAAACGCCGCAGTCTACACAATTCTCCAATATAATTTGAGCCTTGCTGTCAGCCATCTTGATCGCTTCACTGGGGCAGGACTCAATACAGTCTTCACAGCCTGTACACTTTTCCTTATCCACTTTTGCCGGCATTACTAACCCTTTCAAATATGTCAAACTAAATGAGCCACAAAAGATATACGCATATAATAGGAATTACCACAGATTTTTCCACAAAATTCCGGTTTATTTTCCGCCGGCTCCACAGACCATCAATGCCTTGTTTTACTTCTGTCGTACCCAGATGTTGAATACTCGAGTGTACTGGATTTGATTGTTGAAAAAACATCTTTTTCCTGCTCTAATCAAATCGTTATGTTTACAAGTATTGCGATAATCGGCGATGGCGCTATGGGCAGCATCTGTGCGATGTTGCTGTGCGAAAAGAACCTTCGCGTAAAAATGTGGGGCTACGATGCCAGGCAGTTGCAGGAAATCGCCGCCGCCCGGGAAAATATCAGGTTCCTGCCGGGCTACAGGCTCCCGGATACCCTTATTTTCGATTCTGCCGACGACAAAGTCATGCACGACGCCGACCTGATCGTCTCTGCTGTGCCATGCCAGTACATGCGGGGCATCTGGAAGAGGCTAAGGCCCTGTGTCCCTCCGCATGTGCCGATCGTTTCTGTCGCAAAAGGCATCGAAAATGATACGCTGCTTCGACCGACGCAGATACTCACCGATGTCCTCGGCAACAGCAACCCCGTCGCTGCCCTGTCAGGCCCGACTATAGCAGACGAGCTAGCTAGACACAGGCCTGCCACTGCCTGTGTGGCATGTACCGATGAGCAGCTCGCAAAGGAAATCCAGAAGACCTTTAATATCGCATGGCTGCGGGTCTATACCAACTGTGACCTGCTGGGGGTGGAGATGGCAGGAGCCATGAAAAATGTCATCGCCATTGCTGCGGGTATTATTGATGGCATCGGCGCGGGTGATAATGCAAAGGCCGCTCTGCTTACCCGGGGGCTGGTGGAGATCTCAAGGCTGGGCATAGCCGCAGGAGCAAAACAGTTCACGTTTTCCGGCCTGGCGGGGCTGGGAGACCTTGTTACAACATGCATTTCGCCGAAGGGAAGAAACCGTTCTTTCGGCGAGCGAATCGGCAGAGGATCCAGCGTAGAACAGGCACAGGCAGCAACAACGTCAGTGATTGAAGGCATCGCAACGTGCAAATCGGTCAAAGCTCTTGCCATAAAACACCGCGTCGAAATGCCGATCACACAGGCAGTGTACGAAGTGCTTTTCAATGGAAAAAGTGTCCATGAAGCCATCGCTGAACTGATGAGCCGCCAGCTCAAAGCTGAATAGCCGATATTCACCTTGTTGCCACTCTGAAGACCGTTGACATAGGGACAGTGGATTGTTATTTATCCAAAGGGGGTATCTCCTTAGCTCCAGTTGGCTCTATATATTGTGCATTTCAGATTTTGGCTGTCGCTCATGTTTGAGAAGCCGTCCGTAAGTCATCGGCTCCACAGATACTGCCTGCTGTAGTAGTCGATAAAAAAGCTT
>JBDRHL010000130.1:0-2424 GCA_043816955.1 Planctomycetota bacterium
AAGCTTTTTTATCGACTACTACAGCAGGCAGTATCTGTGGAGCCGATGACTTACGGACGGCTTCTCAAACATGAGCGACAGCCAAAATCTGAAATGCACAATATATAGAGCCAACTGGAGCTAAGGAGATACCCCCTTTAAAATAATTACAAGCTGAAAGTGGTTTTAACAGGGTTTTATCGTGTTAAGACGCTGCTTTATCAAAATGTCTGATTGAAAGGGATTGCCATAAAGACAACGGTTATTTATTTGTTATTATCCTTTGTTTGTATCATTTGCGGTTGTTCGTCGCACAGCAGTTGTGATGGGATGGCTGCGAAGTATACGAAAGTCCCCGTAAAAATAGACGGCAGGCTTGATGATTCTGCTTGGAAAAACGCAGCGGTTTACACGATGCACCTGAGCAAGGATAAGCTGGCCGGGGGACAAAAGTTGCGGGAAAATGGACAGGTGCGGATGGCATGGGACGACAATTATTTCTACCTCGGCATCAAATTTCAGGATTCGGATATTACAGCTACCGGCGATAAGGATCAAATCCACCATTACCAGTATGGTGATCTTTGTGAATTGTTTCTCAAGCCTGCCGGTAAAGATAATTATGTTGAGCTTTATGTAACACCTCTAAACAAGAAAACCAGCTTCTACATCCCGAACCAGAAGCAGTATGGCGCGCCCGGCAGTCTCGATGATTATGACTGCAGCCTGCAGGTCGCCGCTTACATCGGTAAGGGAACATTGAACAAACGTGATGACCGGGATGAGTGGTGGTCAGCGGAGATGGCCATGCCTGTGAAAGACCTTGAAAGGCTTGGTGAGCAGGTCGAGTCTGGGGCCCAATGGCGGATACTGGTCGCCAGGTACAATTATTCCAGGTTTTTCGGAGAAGGTAATGACGAGATTGAGTATAGTATGACGCCCGGCCTTTCCGGGACGAGCTATCATCTGATCAAGGAGTATGCCGTGCTGAAACTTGAGAAGTAAGTGAGATGGAGATGAGGTTATGCGCGATTTTACGATAGCGCTGGTTCAGCATAACAGTCCGGTCGGGCCGAGTGTGAACTATCTGGTGAAACTTGCGGCTGAATCACGAAGCAGGGATATTCGTGATGAGATGCTTGTAATAAATCTTAAAGGTAAAATGGTTCATCAGCGCCGCAGGCGACCGTGCTTTAACCTTCAGACTCGCCGGCCTGAGGTTTTTAGAGTGCTTTGTGAACCAATGCCCTGACATCTGCAAAAGAGGATTATCATGCAAAATGTTCGAGTGGCTTCGGTGCAGTTTGAACACACCGCTGGTAACAAGAAAGCGAATCTGGCTAAAGTCGATGATTTTGTAAAATCAGCTGTGGCGCAGGGTATAGAAATGCTGGTTTTTCCGGAGTGCTGTATAACCGGCTATTGGTTTTTGCGAAAGCTTTCAAGAAAACAGCTTATTGAATTAGCAGAGCCGGTATTTGATGGGCCATCTTCACAGTTTTTGATGAAACTTGCTAAAAAATATGATATGACTATCGGTGCCGGATTAGTTGAAGTTGCCGACGATGGACAGTTGTATAACACCTATGTTGTTGCGATGCCTGACGGAAAATTCGCAAGGCACAGAAAGCTTCACTGTTTTATAAGTGAGTATATGGTGTCGGGCAATGAATATACGGTTTTTGATACACCGCAGGGTTGCAGAGTGGGCGTGTTAATTTGCTATGATAATAATATTGGTGAAAACGTAAGAATGACGGCCTTGAATGGTGCGGAGATTTTATTTGCACCACATCAAACAGGAGGATGTGATTCGCCAAGTCCGCGATGTATGGGATTAGTTGATCCGGAGCTTTGGGCTGATAGAGAAAAGAACCCTGAGGCAATCGAAGCGGAATTCAAAGGGCCTAAAGGCCGAGGCTGGCTTACAACCTGGCTGCCGGCAAGAGCACATGATAACGGATTGTTCCTGATCTTTAGCAACAGTGTCGGTCTTGATGACAATGAAATAAGAACCGGTAATTCGATGATTCTTGACTGCTATGGCGAAATAATTGCAGAAACATGTAAAGCTCGTGATGAAATGGTAGTAGCTGATCTTAAGGCCTCTTTGAGAGAGAACTGCACCGGTGTGCGTTGGATTCGCTCTCGCAGGCCGCAGCTTTACAAGCCGTTATCTGTTCCAACGGGATTGGAACGCGATACCCGAACCGTCAGGTTCGAAGGTAAAACGAGTAAATAGGCTGATGTAAGGGAAAAGCATTTAAAATGGCAAGGAGACGAAATACTTTTATCATTATATATATTTTGTAAGCGTTCACCCAGTTTCGAGTAATTGAAGTAGACTTTAGTAAACATTTGTCTTTGTCCGATAATAGTTTTATGGACAAGGACACATATATAAAGCAGTTGGAAGAAGAAAACGCGGCATTGAAAAAACGTATC
>JBDRHL010000131.1:0-22052 GCA_043816955.1 Planctomycetota bacterium
GTTCAAACTCAACGAGATCAGCGAAACTTTTGCTTTCGCAAACTTCGCCAACCGCATTATTTACCTCCTGCCAAAGCTCCGTAAACGCCTCATTTCCTATCGAGGCTGTATCATCGCTGTTTTGCGCCAATAAAATAGGGCCCTCGATATATTCAATAATTTCCATTACCGTTAGGTCTCGGACGTCTCTGGCCAGCATATAGCCGCCTTCATTGCCACGTCTTGATTCGACAAAACCGCCATGTTTAAGCTCATTTAGAATGATTTCCATAAAACGTGGTGGTATACGCTGAGCTTCGGCTATTTCGTAAGTCCTTATCGGTTCATCCTGATCTTGCCAAGCAAGTTCAAAAACAGCTTTTAGAGCATATTGACATTTTTTAGATATCTTCATTTCGTTTTCCTTTGACTATATATCATCAATACAATCGGAATACTAATATAACCGTAAGGCAGCATACTGTCAACAATTTTTTTGCGAAAATTTTTAAAATTTCTAAATTCGGCGAAAATAGCCCAATTATCGGTATTTTTTTTGGGCGACATAGCTCGAAAAATTTGTATAATAACCTTCTTATACCATAGGAATAATAGGAGACTGATTATGAAACTTTCGACTCGAACCAGATACGGTGTACGAGCCATATTGGAACTCGCTGAAAACTACGGTAAGGGGCCATTGCAACTCAAGGCAATTGCTGAACATCAGGAGATTTCTGTAAAATATCTCGAGCAACTTATGGCTGTCCTCAAATCTACAGGAATTGTCAGAAGTGTCAGGGGGCCAAGCGGCGGATACGTTCTTGCCAAGAGCCCCAAAGAGATTACGGTCAGCGACTGTTTCAATTGCCTGGAAGGACCTGTTATTACAACCGAGTGTGTTGACAATAGTAGTTTTTGTCCAAGAACAACAGCCTGTGTTGCCCGGCAGCTATGGGCGGAAGTTCAGGACGCAATGATGACAGTTTTACAATCGAAAACTTTGCAAAATCTTGTTGACAGAGCAAAAGAAAACAAAGCCTTGGACTATCACATATAGGGTATAAAAATGGAAAAGAGCAAATTACCAAACGATAAAATAAAAAAGTTGGTTGGCGAAATTGCCCGTACATATCAGGGAGATTCCGGCATAAACTTTATTGATGTCTCCAATCTTCCGGCACGGGATAAGATACTTCAAGTTCTTGATCTGCTGATTGAAGTGCTGTTTCCAGGATATACGGGCAAAAGAACCGTTACAAAATCGAATATCAACTTCATTGTTGGAGATATTCTGTGCCAGGTTGTAAACGGGCTTTGTGAACAAACCGAGCGAGCTTATGAACACGCCTGCAGGATAAAAAAATGTGATGACTGTGACTGCCGAACAATGGCCCATGGTGTTAGCGAACATCTATTGAGCCAGCTACCTAAGATCAGGGAACTTCTTAAGGGTGATGTCGGTGCAGCCTTTGACGGCGATCCTGCAGCGAAGTCATACGAGGAAATTGTGATAAGCTATCCCTGCATTACTGCTATTGCAACCTACCGCATTGCCCATGAATTATATCTGAAAGAAGTGCCGTTGATCCCGCGAATAATGAGTGAGTGTGCACATTCAAAAACCGGTATCGACATACATCCAGGTGCTAAAATTGGTAAAAACTTCTTTATCGATCACGGCACAGGTGTTGTGATAGGTGAAACAACTATTATTGGTGATAATGTCAAGATATATCAAGGCACTACTCTCGGAGCTATGAGTTTTCCGAAGGATGAGAGAGGACGAATAATCAAAGGCGGCAAACGACATCCAACGATTGAAGATAATGTAACAATTTATGCCGAGGCAACAATCCTTGGCGATGTAACTATTGGTGCCGGCAGTGTAGTCGGCGGTAACGTATGGATAAAAGAATCAGTGCCGGCTGGGGTTACAGTTACTACTCCGCATACAGATTTGGTTTATAAGAAAAATGAAACTACTTGAAAAAATAGAAAAGCTAAAGATCGAACGCAATGCTGTGATACTCGCGCATAATTATCAGCCGGATGAAGTTCAAGACCTGGCCGATTTTACAGGCGATTCACTGAGGCTTAGCATAAAGGCGGCAGAAACCAATGCTGAGGTAATCGTATTCTGTGGTGTACACTTCATGGCTGAGACTGCTGCCATTCTCTCACCAGAAAAAACTGTACTTTTGCCGGAAAAAGAAGCTGGCTGTCCGATGGCGGATATGATAACAGCAGAGCAATTACGAGAATTAAAGAGCAAGCATCCTGATGCGTTAGTTGTTTGCTATGTGAATACTTCCGCCGAGGTTAAGGCTGAGAGTGATTATTGCTGTACCAGTGCAAATGCAGCTGAAGTAGTAGATTTTTTGCCGAAGGATAAAGATATCATCTTTGTGCCAGATAAGTATCTTGGTCAGTATGTTGCTGAAAAAAGTGACCAAGATTTTGTATTGTGGCCGGGCTATTGTCATGTACATGTGGTGATAACAGAAGATGATATAAACAAAGCAAAGGCCCGGTTCCCCAATGCAATTGTAATGGCACATCCGGAATGTACAAGTACGGTAAAAGAGCTTGCTGACAGAATTCTCAGTACCAGCCAAATGATCAAATTTGCCAAAGAAAGTAATGCCAAACAATTTATCGTCGCCACTGAAAAAGGGATAATTCATGCTCTAACCAAACAAAACCCAGATGCTGAGTTTATCCCAGCAAGTGAAAGGGCAATATGTCCTAATATGAAGAAAATCACAGTGGAAAAAGTACTCTGGTCCCTTGAACAAATGCAATATAAGATAACCTTACCCGAAAACATAAGGCAAAAAGCTAAAAGAGCACTTGATAGGATGGTAGAGACTCTGCCCAAAAAATAGCAATGACAAAAGGTAAAGAAAATTCAGTTGGTATCGTGCATACAAAGACTATACGGGTTGTCGAGCCTGACAAGCCTATGGAGTTAGAGTGTGGCAAGATATTGGGTCCTGTTGATGTTGCTTATGAGACATATGGCCAGATCAATGCAGCCGGTGACAATGTTATCTTGATTTGCCATGCTCTAAGCGGAAATGCTCACGTTGCTGGCAAGAACAATCACGATGATGAAAAGAGTGGCTGGTGGGATATTATGGTTGGGCCTGGCAAAGGTATCGACACGAATAAATATTTCGTTATCTGCTCAAACTTTTTGGGCGGATGTAGCGGAACCACAGGGCCAGGTTCAGTTGATCCGGAAACGGGCAAACCATACGGTTTAAACTTTCCGATTATCACCATAGCCGATATGGTCAAAGTCCAGAAACTGCTGGTCGATAAGCTTGGGATTAAGCAGCTTTTGGCCTGTGTCGGCGGCTCAATTGGTGGTATGCAGGTTCTGCAGTGGGCAATTGACTATCCCAACTTTGTTAAATCTGCTATCCCAATCGCGACAACGACGCATCTTGGAGCCCAGTCGATTGCTTTTGATGCGGTAGGTCGAAACGCGATACTGGCCGATCCCAATTTTGCAGATGGGCAATACACGCCTGAAAAAGGCCCCGATAGAGGTTTGGGTATCGCGCGGATGATTGGTCATATAACATATCTGTCGGAGCATGGTATGCGTGAAAAATTTGGTCGGGATTTGCGTAATGCCGACAGTTACAGTTACGATCTCAACTCTGAATTTTCCGTTGAGACATACCTTGATCACCAGGGACAAAGCTTTGTGGAACGATTCGATGCAAACAGTTATCTTTATATTACCAAAGCTGCGGATTATTTTGATCCAAAGAAAGACAATGGCTCTTTGAGCGAAGCCTTTGCGAATACAAGCTGCCGGTTTCTGGTAATCAGCTTCGCAAGCGATTGGTTATTTACGCCTGAACAGTCAGAAGAGATAATTGACGCATTAGCGGCAACAGATAAGGACGTCAGCTATTGCAACATCGACTCGCCATCAGGCCATGATGCTTTTTTGCTTGAGCATGAAAAACTTGGACTGCTGATTGGTAGTTTCCTTGAGGCAACCTATTACCAGACCACTAACCCTGGTAAATATATCTTCAAAGATTTTCAATGTCAGCATACAGCAGAATCTCTAAGGCATGCGAGCAGAGCAAGAATAGATTATAAGTTGATAGAGTCTCTGATAGAGCCGAGAAGTTGCGTGCTAGACGTTGGCTGCGGTGACGGTGAATTACTGGTAAGACTCATCGAAGACAAAAACATTACCGCAAAAAGCGTAGAACTCGACCAGGAACTTGTAATCCATTGCATAAGGCGTGGACTGTCAACAATACACAGGGATATTGAACGAGGGCTGGGGCAATATGCCGATGGCAGCTTCGATTATGCGATACTTTCGCAAACACTGCAGACAGTGAAAGAGCCGGAAAAGATATTTGCTGAATTGTTGCGGGTGGCTAAGAAAGTGATTGTGAGCTTTCCGAATTTTGCACACTGGCGATGCAGGGCACAGTTATTCTTTGGTGGCAATGCTCCGGTAACCAAGCAGTTGCCATTTGAATGGTGCAACACGCCCAATATACACTGCCTTTCATTGAAGGACTTCGAGCGATTTTGCAAAAGGTTGGCAATCAGAGTAGAAAAAAAGATTCCACTAATCAAAAAACGTTTAAGCCCGGTAAGATTTGCACCAAATCTACTTGCCGAGCAAGTAATTTATGTAACCAGCAAGGAGTAAACTATGGATGAGAATACGAAATATCATTTAGAGACACTGGCCCTGCACGCGGGTCAGCAGGTCGATTCCGACACACTCAGCCGAGCGGTACCTATTTATCAAACAACAAGCTATTGCTTTAAGGATACCGACCACGCAGCCAATCTGTTTGCATTAAAGGAATTCGGTAACATTTATACCAGGCTGATGAATCCTACGACAGATGTGCTGGAAAAACGATTAGCTGCGATGGAAGGCGGTGTTGGCGGACTCGGCTTTAGTTCCGGTATGGCTGCGATTACCGCCGGCATCTTGAATATATGCAAATCAGGACAGCACATTGTATCCTCAAATTCACTTTACGGCGGGACGGTGACACTATTTAGCCAGACGTTTCCAAAACTGGGCATTGACGTTACATTTGTTGACCCTAAAAACCCGCAAAATTTTGCCAAAGCCATCAAAGACAATACTCGCCTGCTCTACATCGAAACAATTGGCAATCCCAAGAATGATATTTTGCAATACAAAGAGATAGCAAAAATCGCCCATGACAATGATATGCCTGTAATTTGCGATAATACCGTTGCTTCGCCAGTATTATTTCGACCAATTGAACATGGTATTGATATTGTTGTTCACAGTTGCACCAAGTTCATTGGCGGACACGGCACAAGCATTGGTGGCATGCTTATTGATTCCGGCAAATTCGATTGGACAAATGGCAGGTATCCCGAATTGACCGAGCCGGATCCGAGTTACCACGGTGTCAAATATGTCGAAGCTGTCGGCCCGTTGGCATATATAATCAAGGCCAGAACACAATTTTTGCGGGACATGGGCGGATGCATGTCGCCTTTTAACGCATTTCTGTTCCTGCAGGGTGCCGAGACACTGCATCTGCGTATGGCCAGACACTCTGAGAACGCACTGAAATCAGCACGATGGCTTGAAAAACAAGATACGGTTACATGGGTTAATTATCCAGGTCTTAAGTCTCATCCGGATTATGAACTGGCTAACAAGTATCTACCTAACGGCCAAGGGGCCATTTTAGGATTTGGCATCAAAGGTGGCAAAGAAGCTGGTATTAAATTTATTAACAGCGTCAAATTAGCCAGTCACCTTGCCAATATCGGCGATAGTAAGACATTGGTGATCCACCCAGCCAGTACAACACATCAGCAGTTAACCGAAGCCGAACAACTTGCAGCCGGTGTTACAGCCGATTATATTCGCGTTTCGGTGGGTACTGAACATATTGATGATATAGTAAACGATTTTGATCAGGCGTTGAAATCCAGTAGTATTGTTTGATATAATGAACTCTCAAGCTAAATACGGTTTACTCAAGCAAATACTCAAAGATTTGCAAAAAGTTATTGTCGCGTACTCCGGCGGTGTCGATAGTACTTTCTTGTTAAAAGTGGCCGTTGACACTCTCGGCACAGAGAATGTAATAGCCTGTATTGGCATCAGTCCATCGTTAAGCAAGGCTCAGTATAAACAGGCCTTCAAAAATGCCAAAACAATCGGTGTAAACGTTGAAGAAGTTCAGATAGACGAAGTCCTCGACAGCAAATATTCAACAAACAACCCCGATAGATGCTTTCATTGCAAATCTCATCTTTATTCAACCTTGCGAAATATTGGCAAAGCGAAAGGGTTTAGTCATGTTATTTGCGGCTGTAATTTTGATGATATCGATGATTTTCGTCCCGGCAATAAGGCAGCTAAAATCCACGATGTCCGCTCTCCTTTGATGGAAGCTAAGATGACTAAAGTCGATATCCGCGATGTGAGCAGAAAACTCGATTTGCCCATAGCTGATATTCCTGCTTCACCATGTCTCGCCTCCAGAGTTATATACGGCTTGCATATTACAGAGCAGCGGCTAAAACAGGTTGAGCAAGCCGAAGATTTCTTAAGAGAATTGGGCTTTGTGGAATTTCGCGTGCGTCATCACGATACGATTGCTCGAATTGAAGTCAAACCCGAAGACCTGGAAAAAGTCATCATAGAGCCAAACCGCTCTAAGATAGTTGAGAAATTAAAATCTCTTGGTTTTAAGTACGTAACCGTAGATATACAAGGCTTCCGCTCAGGCTCACTTAATGAGTTGCTTACAGAAGACCAAAAAGGAAACTATTGTTAGTTTGATTTTGGTTCATACGTTAACAACCAATTGTCGTCCTTGATGTGTGTCAGGACGGATTTGCCTTTAAGAATTTGGCCGTTTAAGTTCAGTTTAACGAGGTCGTGTTTTTCTTGTAGTATTTGATATGTGCCGGTTTCAACGATGCACACGTTGCCTTGACCTTTGTTCACCGTTCCTTGATATGTGAGAAATTTAAGTGGACGATCAAAGATTTTTATGGCACTGGCAGAGAGTTGAAGAATATCTTCCGGTGATTTATCGAGACGATATGTTTTTAGAGTATTACCCGACTCAAACATGAAGTCCCAATGAACTCCTGTAGATGTGCTATGTTCCTGAATAACGAATCTTTTATAATTTCGACTCATTGTGTTCTTTGTTTTGCATATTTAGCTTGAAGATAAAAAAATTGTCATGAATACCAAGATGTATTATAATACCATATTGAATATGAATAAGCCAGGGGAGCTGGTTGGGTATCGACCCAGTTAACAGCTGAGAAATCCCGATGAATCGGGATGACCCTCTGAACCTGATCAGGTTAGAACCTGCGAAGGGAGGCTCAAGAAAAACTTGAAGCACTCCATTTGTAGGAGTGCTTTTTGTTTTTAGCAGGGTTGAGAATGGAAATATTAAAAATAAACGGTACAGAGAAGCAATTTCCAGATGGATTGCCGCAAACGCTGACAGAATTACTGAAAGAACTGAATATAAATGCAGCTACGGTAGTAGCTGAGATCGATGATGAAATTATTGCCAAAGAGAATTTTGCAAAAATGGTTTTATCCAGCGGTCAGAGTATAGAACTGATTCGATTTGTCGGAGGAGGCTAAAAAGATGGGCAAGTTAGTCATCGCAGATAGAGAATTTAATTCACGTTTATTGATCGGCACCGGCAAGTTTGCATCATACGAGCTTATGGCTGAGGCTGTCGAAAAATCTGGAACGGAAATTGTTACGGTTGCACTTCGCAGGGTGGATATTGGTAACGAAAACGATGACATGCTCAGTGCAATCGACCGCAGCAAGTACCTGCTGCTTCCAAATACTTCCGGAGCACGCGACGCAGAAGAAGCTGTACGCCTGTCAAAACTTGCTCGTGCAGCGACAGGTATCAATTGGGTAAAACTTGAGGTTACGCCTGATCCATACTATTTGCTCCCCGATCCGGTAGAAACACTTAAAGCAGCAGAGATTCTCATAAAAGACGGATTTGTTGTCCTACCTTATATTAATGCCGATCCGATTCTGGCAAAAAAACTCGAAGACGCGGGAACAGCAACTGTAATGCCTCTTGCAAGTCCTATCGGATCAAACAAGGGTTTGGGAACGCGAGCTGCTTTGGAAATTATAATTGAACAGGCCAATATTCCAGTAGTGGTCGATGCCGGGTTGGGCCTGCCATCACATGCAGCCGAAGCAATGGAAATAGGAGCCGATGCTGTTTTAGTCAATACCGCTATAGCAACAGCGGCGGATCCGGCAGCAATGGCAAAGGCATTTAAGTTAGCAGTCGAAGCTGGTCGAATTGCTTTCGAATCCGGCCCTCGCGGAGCTACCGAAAAAGCAAACGCATCCAGCCCACTGACAGGTTTTCTAAGAGATGAATAAAAATATCACTACAGATATAAAAACTATTTTGGCTGAAAAAGGCCTCGATGGGAATAGCCAAACGTGGCAGAGACGATTAGAGGCGATCACCACAAGTGATGTTGAAAGAGTACTATCTGAGCCGGCAGGTTCTTACCACTTTGAGAAGCTCGCGGCACTTATCTCGCCAGCTGCTGAAAATTATCTCGAACAGATGGCACAATTGGCCCATCAGCTTACCATTCAAAGGTTTGGCAGGACCATAAAGCTTTATGCGCCGCTATATCTATCCAACTATTGCACAAACAGCTGCAGATATTGTGGCTTCAATAAAGATAACAAATTCCGGCATACAAGATTAACTGTCGCCCAGGCCTTGCAGGAAGCTGAAGTAATAGCTTCCGAAGGCTTCAGAGACATCTTGCTTGTCAGCGGCGAGGACAGAAAATTCGTCACTGTAGATTATCTTATCGAGCTTGCAAAAAAATTGAGGGGCAAATTCAGTTCCATCTCAATAGAAATTTATCAGATGACAACCGAACAATATGCTCAACTTTTTGATGCGGGTATTGAAGGAGTTACGATTTATCAGGAAACATATAACCGCCAGGCCTATCAGTATTATCATCCTGCTGGTCCAAAGTCTGACTACGACGATAGATTAAATGCCCCTGACAGAATCGCCGCCGCGGGCATGCGAGAAGTCGGCTTGGGGGCTCTTTTAGGTTTGACAAATTGGCGGCTTGAAACATTGTCTCTTGGTCAACACGCTCATTACTTAATCAAACGCTACTGGCAATCTCATATTTCGTTTTCTTTTCCGAGGCTTCGACCTGCTTTTGAGGTTACTGATTCACAGTTGTATCATTTGCCAAGTGACAAAAATCTTGTGCAGATGATAATGGCGATTCGATTGTGTTTTGCTGATGCAGGGCTGGTTCTGTCAACCCGTGAACGGGCTCAATTGAGAGACCACTTGATTAAGCTTGGGATAACAAAATTAAGTGCCGGCAGTAAAACTAGTCCGGGTGGATACTCAGGACACAGCACCGCTACAGAGCAATTCGTAATTGACGATAACCGCAACCCTGCACAAGTTGCTGCTATGATAAAACAGGCCGGTTTTGAACCTGTCTGGAAAGACTGGGACAGAGCTTATATCAAAAATTAGATACCTGAAGAAACTCCAATCCTTGGAACAACAAAGCGAAATTAGGATTTCTGAGTATCTGTGAATCGAGTGCTTATAACGGCAAAAATTGAGTTGTTCGTTTTGAACTTTCTTGTCCCACTTAACACTCCGATGAGTCCATATCTGGCAGTTTGCTTAAGGTCCAGTACATATCCAGTGTTCTCATGGCTTCTATGAACTGTTTGTAATCTACTGGTTTGACAATGTAGCCGGCAACATGCAAGTTAAAACTCTCAACAACATTTCGATCGTCAGTTGAAGTAGTTAAGACCACCACAGGGATTCTTTTTAATGCATCATCAACTTTAACAATCTTCAGAAATTCGAAGCCATTCATTCTTGGCATGTTTAGATCCAAAAGGATAACGCACGGTTTTTTGTTTGTTGGGTCTCTCAAATATTCAAGTGCATCTTCTCCGTCAACTTTATGAACCAGTTGGTTTGTAACTTTAAGCTCGTTAAGAGCCCGTCGGGTAATCATTGCATCTGCATTATCGTCCTCAACTAATAAT
Source organism: Planctomycetota bacterium (assembly GCA_043816955.1). Classification (GTDB taxonomy): domain Bacteria; phylum Planctomycetota; class Phycisphaerae; order Sedimentisphaerales; family CAYZTY01; genus JBDRHL01. The sequence goes on from JBDRHL010000131.1 coordinate 10,107, forward strand.
ATCGGCATATAGTTCTTCATTTTTAACTCCCGTTTTTTGTTTTGGTAATGTAAAAAAGAATGTACTCCCTTCGCCTATTTTCGATTTTACCCATACTTTACCGCCGTATAGCTCCACAATTTTTCTCACAAGAGAAAGTCCAATTCCAGTGGATTCAATTTCATCACGTCTGGTTAGTGTTTGGAAAATTTGAAAGATTTTATCAAAATACTTTTCCTCAATTCCTGGTCCATTATCTGCAACACTGAACTCCCAAAAATCGTCTTTTTCAACACAGCCTATTCTGATTTGACCCTTTGGTTTATCCATATATTTAATAGCATTATCAAGCAGGTTTTGAAAGATTTGTATGATATGTGTTCTTTGTCCCATTACAACAGGCAACTCTGTTTCCATAGTTATTTCAATAGTTTCCTTCGACGTCTCAACCTGATCAATTGCCCAGTTAACCACGTCGTTTATATCCACCTTTTCGTTTTGTACTGCAACATGTCCGAGTGTGGCATACTTTAAGATGCCACTGATAAAGTCGTTCATTCGTTCTGTTCTTTGAACAAGCATATCGAGTTCTTCTTTACATTGCTCATTTAGTATATCTCGGCATTCGTTTGATATCATTCCCGCCAAGCTCCCTATGGCTCTCACCGGAGATTTCAAATCGTGGGCGGCTATGTAAGCAAACTCCTTAAGCTCCCGGTTCGAGACAGTAAGTTTTTCGACAGTTGCGGCTAATTCAGCAGTCCGTTCTTTTACCTTTACTTCAAGTTCATCGTGTGCATGTTGCAGTTTTTCTTCGGTTCTTTCACGCTCTTTTATCTCAGTTTTCAACTTCGCGTGCGCCGTTATCAATCTGTGTTCTATACGGTTGATATAAAAATAGAGTAATATAAATATTATAGTTCCAATTGCCATACAGATAGCTGCCAAAATCGCTGATAATATTCGCAATGATGCTTGTCTTTCTGTAATATCTTTCATGACGATAATATCACCGACATCATGCCCTCCAGCATCAAGGCAGGGGACAAATCCAGTGCGATAGTTCCGGTTATTTATCTGTATTTCAGGTAAAAGATCTTTGTGCTTTGTGTGGTCAGGAGCTACATTTTGAGCGATTTTTGCAGAGATTTCTTTGAAAGTATGATCGACTATTACAAAATTTGGTAACAGGTCCCAATTTTCATTGCGGCCCAGCATTTTCATACCTTCTTCCCACCCAGGGCGGCTAAGATAAGATTTATTGATAGCAACGAAGAGTTCAACATCGAGGGATTTCTTTATGTCCTGTGTTATGTGTTCAATCTCCTCGCCAAGTTCAATGTAGCCAACTAATTTGTCATCAATCCACCATGGGTAAACCACTCGTAGTGTGAAGGTACCTAGCGGCCCAAGTTCAATACCATAAACCGGTTTTCCTTCACGTACAGCTCCACCCATTGTAAAGCGGTTTATATGATCACCATATCGAGAGGGTTCATGTACACGTAAGAAACAAACTTTGTCTAAACCGTGGAAATAAAAGTGTGTAACTCTATATTGTGAACGCATATTTTCAAAAAGCGGCCTTGCATAACTTAGCAGCAGATCACGGTTTTTTTTAAGCCATGCATCCTGTAGCCGTTTATCCTCTTTAAGGAAATCTATCAAACCATTCAATAATCGCGAATCTTCTTTTAATTGTTCCTCGAAAAGGATTTGGACGCCATCTCGACAGTTCTTAACTTCCTCGGTGATATTCCGCCTCTGCAGCCAACCCATGCTCAAGATCGAAACCGCGAGCAGTATTATAATCGCCAACGCGACTGGTATAAGAATTCTTATTTTGATTTTTTCATTGTTTGTTTTCATTTATTTCATTTTTGCCAACTAAACCATAAGCCAATTGAACAAGAAAAAAAGGTGAAAAAGACTACCAGATACAAAAAAAAATACTGTCTTTTTCTTCATTTGCTTTTCCTCGTTAGATTCTAACAAGTTATTCGGCGATATTTTTGCCATACTTGACGCGGTATTACGCCCCTACATATTTTTGAAGAAGGCCCCAATTTTCAGGGTGTTTATCGCAAATTAAGCCACATATTATCGGTTAGTTAAATCTTTGCTGTATTTTGCTGGTCATACTGCCCAGAATAGCGATTGTTGGCGAAATAATCGAATTTCTAAAAAACAAAATTTCTTGATAGTTACAGCACATAAGATATAATTCGTTATATGGCGAAATATAGGAGGTGTATATTATGTTTGAAATTCTAAATATTGCAAAGGCGATTTCAGATGAAAACCGGGTTCGCGCTCTGATGATGCTGACTAAGGGCGAATTGTGTGTCTGCCAGATAATCGAATTGCTGGGTCTTGCCCCATCGACTGTCTCCAAGCATATGTGGATTTTGCGACAGGCGAATCTGGTTCAGTGTCGCAAAGATGGCCGTTGGATGTATTATAGCCTTGCCGGCAAAAATGCTTCGGAGTCTGTACGAAAAGCGATTGGATGGCTGCTCTCCAATCTTAAAAATGACCCTAAAATCATAGTTGATCGGAAATCATTAAAGAAACTTCTCAAGACAGATAAGGAAAAACTATGCAAAATGCAAAGGAAAAGATGAAGATACTCTTTTTATGCACAGGCAATTCGTGCCGAAGCCAGATGGCTGAGGGCTGGGCAAGGCATCTGAAAGGTGATTGTATAGAACCTTACTCTGCTGGCATTGAAACACACGGCCTAAACCCCAATGTCGTGAGGGTTATGGCTGAGGCTGGCGTGGATATTTCCAGCCATTATTCAAAGCATCTGGATGAATTAAAAGGTATTTATTTCGATTATGTGATAACGGTCTGTGATAGTGTAAATGAAAGCTGTCCCATGTTCCCAGGTAAAACAAAGGTTATCCACATTGGATTTGACGATCCGCCCAGATTGGCGAAAAAAGCAAAAACGGAGGAAGACTCCTTGGACATCTACCGCAGGGTTCGAGATGAGATAAGAGCATTTATCGAGAAATTGCTGGGGTATCTGGAAGAAAATCAAAAATGAGCAATTTGAGTAGAAATCAGGTTCGGGAAATTATTAAAGAACTCGAAAACAGCGTCGCCCATCCGGAATGTCTAACCTGCGACTGCTTTCAGGGGCTTTTGACTCAACTGGAACTGGACAGTCCGGAAGACATCAGTGATCTGACCGGTCGTCTCAAAACCTCAGATGGTAAGATGCATGGCTGTCTGGGCTGCGACCCTTGTCCAGCAGGTACACTGTTTGCTCAATATCTCAGATCAAAAACCAATGTCGAACAAGAATAACACGAATAACAAGGAGTTAATACTAATGGAAACCAAAAAAAGAAAAATTATAAAAAAGATGAAATCTGAAAATTGTGGCCCAAGATGTGATTGCGGTAAACCATTAGGGAGCAACAAACTAAAAGCCGTAATTTGTCTTACCGTGTTGTTAGCGATTGGCGGGATTTTTGTTTACAAAGCAAAAACCATAAAACAGACCACCCCGGTTAATACGGCAACCGCATTTGTTAACGCTCCTGTTGTAAATGAAGTAAATGAACAGAAACCAGCAGTCCTGACCGTCGACAAACAGGAACCTGTAGCCAAACCTGTCGAGGACAATAAAAAAGTAGGCGAGTATCTGGATTCACTTACAACACTGAACAAAGTCGCTATAGATAAGGATGCTGTATTTATTTTTGTCCCCGCCAAAGGAACCCAAATAGTCGATAAGCAAACTACTGATGCAATAGCCTCTGCCAAGCAAAGGATAGAATCCAATGGTACAAAGCTTGGCTTATATACTTTAGAATCCAGTTCACCCGAATATGCCAACCTTGCTGCTCAATTGACAATACCCGGTATGCTGGTAATGAGCAAAGGTCGCGGTATGGGGGCGGTTTCCGGAGAAATAACAGAAACTAAATTACTGCAGGCTTACGTTGCTTCCTCCCAAGCGGGAGGTTGCTGTCCCTCCGGCAGCGGTTCGGCAGGTTGTAAGTAAGGATATTAAAATGCTCGAATATGTTACAAACACATTGCAGCAGGTGGCTTCAGAACCGTTGGGACTTGTTTTTGCCTTGATACTTGGTGTGCTAAGTGCCGCGACAAGTACCTGCTGCACATTACCTGCATTGGGGATACTGGTCGGCTATTCAGGCGCCCAGACGAATGACAACCGAAAAATAGCTGTCAAAACCGCGTTGCTTTTTACCATGGGAACGATTGTTTCCCTGATGATTATTGGAGGAATCGCCGGGTTCGTTGGGCAGGTTGCTCAAAATGCTCTGGGCAGATACTGGAAAGTCTTTGCCGGTATAGTGGCAGTCTTTCTCGGCCTGGCAGCTCTTAATCTATTGCCTTTTAAACTCTCATTTGGAAAGTTCGAGGGTGTCAAAAGCAAGCTGGGAAAATCCGGAGCGGTGTTGGCTGGTCTTATCCTGGGTGGCATCGTCGCTGTAAGCTCCCTACCATGCAATCCCTGTATTTTCATCGTGATCGGAGCGGCGATTTTACAAGGAAAGGTCTTCTGGGCAATACTTATGCTGGCGATGTTCGCCATCGGTTTCAGCCTGCCGCTTGGAATGGTATTGCTGGGAATTTCGTTAAGCAAGGTCAGCCTCGCAGCCAGAGGCGCAGATACTGCGATTCGCTGGACCGCCGGAGTGGTTCTTATTGTTGCAGGTTTCTATTTTCTGGTTACTTTTTGAGGTGTTTTATGGTTACTGAATCAAATGAAAATATCAGAGAAACGGTTCGTAAGGGATATACAGATATTGCTCAGGGCAAGTCAAATTGCTGCTGTGGTTCTCCTTTACCTGATAAACTCGCGGGGGCTATCGGTTATACAACCGGAGATCTGCAAGCATTGCCCGATGGTGCGAATATGGGGCTTTCCTGCGGCAATCCAACTGCTGTTGCCAATCTCAAGCCAGGACAGGTGGTTTTGGATTTGGGCAGTGGAGGCGGCTTCGATGTCTTTATCGCTGCTCGGAAAGTCGGAGCTCAGGGCGAAGCTATCGGCATTGATATGACCCCGGAAATGCTCAGTAAGGCAAGAGCAAGTATTTTAAAATTCACGGAAAATACAGGACTATCCAATGTCGAATTTCGGCTTGGTGAAATTGAGCATCTTCCCGTTGCGGATTCATCTATCGATGTAGTAATCTCAAACTGCGTAATCAATCTTTCACCGGATAAGCAGCAGGTCTGGAATGAAATTGCTCGTGTGTTAAAACCTGGCGGCAAAGCATGTATTTCCGACTTGGCGTTAAAAGAACTTTTGCCGAAGCAAATCCTTGAATCTACCACAGCATTGGTACGCTGCGTTGCAGGTGCAGCCCTTATCGATGAAACAATAAAAATGGCAAAGCAGGCTGGCTTGTATAATCTTCAGGTAGATGAAAAGGCCTACAACATTGACATAATGGCTGATTGTAACGATCCACTTTACAAACAAATAAAAAAATCTTTGCCGCAAGGTGCAAAGCTTAGTGACTATGTCATTAGTGTAGATATTACAGCATTCAATAAAGAATAAGGATCTCGATATGACAGAGCAGAAAGCAGAACAGGTTCAAACAAAAGGATTAAATGTTTTTGAAAAATACCTTACAGTCTGGGTGATACTTTGCATTGTAAGTGGGATTGCCCTGGGTAAAGTTGTGCCTGGTTTTGCCAAAGCATTGGACTCAATGGCCATTTATATTAATAAAGCTCCTGTTGTATCCATACCCATCGCTGTTTGCCTTTTCTTTATGATGTATCCGATTATGGTTAAAATTGACTTCACCGAGGTACTCAAAGCCGGCAGAAGTATAAAACCGGTGGGCCTCACTTTGTTTATTAACTGGGCAGTTAAGCCTTTTACTATGTACGCCATCGCATTGCTCTTTTTAGGTGTGCTTTTTCACGGCTTCATCGGCACAGAAGCTGTTGACCTCATCAAAATGCCTTTTGGACTTGATCTGCCCATAGGAGCAACACATGGTGCCGGCCAGGTTGTTCTTGTCAATGGTGTTAAGATGCTCCAGGTTACTCTCTGGCGAAGTTATTTAGCCGGCTGTATTCTTTTAGGCATCGCTCCCTGTACGGCGATGGTTTTGGTTTGGGGATATCTTGCTAAGGGCAACGATGGCCTTACCCTGGTAATGGTCGCTATAAACTCACTAACGATGCTTTTACTTTATGGAATTCTTGGGGGGTTCTTGTTAGGTGTTGGCAGACTGCCTGTTCCTTGGCAGGCACTATTGCTGTCTATCGCTATATATGTAGCTTTGCCATTGGTGGCCGGCTATTTATCACGAAAATGGATTATAGCAACTAAAGGCCAAGTGTGGTTTAAGGAAAAATTCCTGCATGTTCTCACACCTGTTACGATCATTGCATTGCTTATCACATTGGTGTTGCTGTTTTCGTTTAAGGGCGAAGTTATCCTTTCAAATCCATTAACAATCCTATGGATTGCGATACCATTGTTCATCCAGACAAATCTAATCTTCTGGTTAGGCTACGGCTTGGCGAAATTGCTCAAACTAAACTATAAGGATGCAGCTCCAGCCGCTATGATTGGTGCGTCAAATCATTTTGAAGTTGCCATAGCCACTTCGACGATGCTGTTTGGTTTATCTTCAGGAGCGGCTTTGGCAACCGTTGTTGGTGTGCTTATAGAAGTTCCTGTTATGTTGATGCTTGTTAAAATCTGCCTGCGAACACAAGCATGGTTTAAACAGCCTGCCAAATAATATTAAGCAACAGAGTTTTGTCGCAGCATCAGCCTGTGATTCCGAGTTCTTGGTGTTTGCATAAAATATTATTTGGTCAGGTTTCTCCTTCTTAACGGTACCTTTTACTCTTCAATTAGTTCAAATTCATCTTTGCCAGCTCCGCAATCCGGGCATGTCCAGTCATCAGGTAAATCTTCAAAAACGGTACCAGCTGTCACTCCATTATCCGGATCGCCCACAGTCGAGTCATAAATATATCCGCACATAAGACATTTGTACTTTTTCATTTCACGGTTTCCCATTTCTAATTTTATTTTCGCTTTTTTCTCAATATAAGTTGCCGCTGTTTGCGGTGTCCTGCCACCTTTAACATCTCGGTAGTAGTTATAGGTCATTGGCATTTTACTCTCATCGATTGTCTCACATGCTATAATCCTGCCGATAAAAAGTGTATGAGTTTCGACATCAATTGCATTAGTAAGTTCGGCTTCAATAAATGCGGCGGTATTATCAAAAACAATCGGCACGCCTGCAATGCCTGTTTTGTAGTTGACTCCTTGGAATTTATCTAAATCTCTCCCTGTTCTAAAACCGAATTTACCTATAAATTCCAGTGATGCAACTTCGGCAATAACCGATATAACAAAAACTTTGCTTTCAGTAATATACTCGTGAGTTAAATTCTGTCTATTAACACTAACTGCTATCATAGGCGGCTCAGGGGTAATTTGAAATGCTGTATTAACAATGCAGCCATTGAAATCACTGCCTTTTTTGGAACTGATGATATACATTCCGTAATTAAGATTAAACAATGATTCCAAATCCAACATCTGATTCTCCGCATAAACCGTTGTTACCGATAATTGACTTTAATCAATTGTCATAAGGATTTCAACTTATTCAAAAGAGTGGTAATATGACTCAGTTCTTCGATGATAATCGCTTCGACTTTATCTCTTCCGGCTTTGATGGGTACTAAACCCTTCAGGCCAAAGTAGAAAACAACTGACTCTTTTTCAGAATTCAAAGCCGTTTCGAGAATCTCTTTTGGCGTTTCACTGCCGGTCAGCTCTTTGGTTGGGGTGATCTTCCCTTCATAGCCTCGAGCATCAGCCATCGCCTGCAAGTACAAAACCGATTGATTATCAGGGTCAAAAATTGTCCATCCCTGTTCCTGATTGCTTAGCTGTTTTCTCATCTCCTGGAAAGTTGCAAGATGCCCGTCCTCCATATTGGCCATATCGAGCAGCATTTTTTTAATTTCCTCATCTGAAGTGTTTTCAGCCGCTTTACGATAGAACACGGCACCGTTTTTTTCAATTTCCTCAGCCATCTCGAAAATTTCATTTGCATTAAATGTAATTGGCATTATGCATCTCCTTCTGCCGCTGCTGGCGGCGCAAATGTGCGTTGTCCCATTTCCTTGTCCATCATAAACAAAACCTGAGGACTGTCCTTAACAAGTTTTAGTTGTGCCAGCACTGTACCGGCGTTATCTTCTTCCTCAACCTGTTCTTTTACGAACCACTGCAGGAATACCTCTGAGGCGTTATCTTTTTCCCCACGGGCTAGATACACCAAATCATTAATCAACCCGGTTACTTTTTGTTCATGTTCCAGCGTCGCCTCAAAAACAGCGAGCGGACAATCCCAGTCAATTGTCGGAGCATCTATTTGGAGCAGGGTTACTTTGCCGCCACGTTCAAAAATATAGTCATATAGCTTTATTGCGTGGAACTGCTCTTCCTGTGCCTGTACCCGCATCCAGTTTGCAAATCCTTTAAGATCAATTGATTCGAAGTACCCTGCCATTGAAAGATACAAATAAGCTGAATAAAACTCCGCATTTACCTGCTTGTTCAAAGCTTCCTGCATTTTTTTAGAAATCATTTTACTACCCTTTCCAGAGTCCGTGAATATTACAATGTTCTCTTGCAATTACTGAATCAGAATCAGCCTCTAGGCTAAATTTAGCCTCAGGTGCATCACCAGGATTTAGAAACTGTCGATATGCCTTGCCGTCAGCAAGAAGTTCAATCCACTCGATATAGTGTTTTTCCTCCATTGGGTGCAAAGTACTGCCGACTGTAACCTTGTAACCACCATCGATTTTCTCTATCATCGGCACATGTTTTTCTGTTGCGGCATCAGCGGTTTTTTCGTCCAAAAGTTCCATCGGCTGTCCACAGCAGACCAATTCACCGGTACTGCCGTAAATCACTTCCACAATATTTCCGCATACTTCACATTTGTAGATTTGAAGTCTCTGGGCCATAGTTATCCCCTTTCATAATTTGAAAATTTCAAGTTATAATTTCGGCTTCTTTATGTTTGGCTAAAATTTCATCAGCCAATCTATCCAAGGCTATAAAGTCCACCTTTTTTGGATAACCTTTTGTTATTACAGGCTCTAAGATTTCGGCCTTGAGATTTGGCAACATAGAGGTCAACTGCTCGACCATTTTGCCGCCCCAGCCGAAAGAACCTATTATAGAAGCGAATTTTGTCTTAGGCCGAAGTGCGTTGGCCAAAAAGGCCGCATAAGCCGCACATGGATGCGGGCCAATCAGTACTGTAGGTGAACCGATCACTATCGTTGCAGCATCTACCAGTGCCATCGCCAGTTTTCCAATATCAACTGTCGAAAGCTCGAATTGCCTTACCGCAATACCTCTTTCGATCAGGGCCTCTACAAAATATGATACCATCTTTGCGGTACTTCCGTGCATCGAGACGTAAGGCAGAACAACTTCATTTTTAACCACATCAGATGCCCAGTTTCTATAAGCATCAATGATAAATTCAGGCCGATTATGTACCGGCCCGTGACTGGGGGCTATTATCTCGATTTCTATGGACTCAAGTTTTGCCAGGTTAGTATTTATCTGCCGTCTGAAAGGCATCATAATCTCGGCATAATAGCGTTTGGCAGATTCGTAAACGATAGCTTCATCGTCAACAAACAAGCTGCTCGTCGCCAGGTGAGCGCCAAAGAAATCACAGGAAAACAATGTTTTATCTTCTTTCAAATACGTCCCCATAGTTTCCGGCCAGTGTACCCATGGCAGATAAATAAATTGCAAGCTCTTTCCACCCAGAGGAAGCGTTTCTCCGTCTCCAATAGTAATGAATCTGTCTTCTTGCATATCAAGAAGATCAATCAGCATGCCTTTACATTTCGGATTCGTTACCACTTTGGCATCAGGATACAGGCTCAGTATATTGGCTAATGAACCGGAATGGTCCTGTTCTGCGTGGTGAGCAATTACATAATCAAGCTTTTTTACTTTGGCCTTGGAGAGATTGCCAATAAGCACCTCCGTTTTAGTCGGGTCAACAGTATCGAGCAAAGCTGTCTTCTCGCTGCCTTTTATCAGGTAAGAATTGTAACTGGTACCATCCGGCAAAGGTATAAGCCTATCAAACAACCTCACGTCCCAGTCAATCGCCCCGACCGCATATATATTTTCTTTAACTTTCCTCATGACTTATTCCTTTTTACTATCCTGCATTAAAATATATTTAACAGTTATCTAACATTTCACTCCTGATAACATTGCCTTGCAAGTCAATTGTAATATCCTCAAAATCAATCTTCGCGCCACTATAAGTGATAGCTTTTCTGGCAATATGGGTTAAACCCGAACAACAAGGTACTTCCATATGGACCACGGCTAAACTATTGAGATTATTTGTCTTCAGAATCTGTGTCATTTTTTCAATATAGAACTGGCTGTCATCCAGCTTAGGACATCCTACCACAATACTATGGTCTTTCAAAAATCTATTATGAAAATCACCCATCGCAAACGGCACACAGTCGGCTACCAAAAGCAAATCGGCGTTGTCAAAATAGGGTGCCTTTGGCGACACCAACTTTAATTGCACCGGCCAGTGACTTAATTGAGAGCGAGTTGACACATTTCCAGTCTTAGTTTGCCCTGCATTCTCTCGTAGTTTTTTGGCCACCATCCCCGGACATATAAAATCAGATTGCTGTTGTGGATTTTTTTTCTCATCCAGGTGAGCTTTAGTTGCCTGTTCATCAAACTCAATAGCCTCGCGTTGTTCTACTGTTATTGCATCCTGTGGGCAGTGGCCGATACATGCCCCCAGGCCGTCGCAGTAAACCTCGCTGACCAATTTAGCTTTGCCGTCAATTATTTCAATAGCACCTTCGGCACAGGCATCTACGCATTGGCCGCAGCCATTACATTTTTCCTCGTCGATTTTTACTATGTTTCGCATAACCATTTCGGAATTCCTTCTAACTGAGCATTTTTGCCAAGTCCTCGTCAACATTACCTATTGGGCTGATATTGAATTTCTCAACCAGTATTTTGAGCACATTCGGACTGATGAACGCTGGCAGGCTCGGGCCAAGCTTTATGTTCTTAATGCCTAAATGAAGCAGTGTCAGCAGAATTGCTACTGCCTTTTGCTCATACCAAGAAACCACCAGTGAAAGAGGCAGGTCATTGACACCACAGTCAAATGCTTCTGCCAGAGCTACCGCAATTTTAATTGTCGAATAGCAATCGTTGCACTGGCCTGTATCAATCAAACGAGGAATACCGTCAATATTACCATAGTCACGCTCATTCAATCTGTACTTGCCGCAAGCCGCTGTCAGTATCACACAATCATCCGGCACTTTCTCTGCAAACTCAGTAAAGTAATTTCGTCCAGGCTTGGCACCATCACAACCGCCGATAAAGAAGAAGCGTCGAATCTTTCCTGACTTTACCGCCTCGACTATTTTGTCCGCTAAACCGAGAACCGCGGTGTAATGGAATCCTGTGCTCAATGTCCCATTTGGGTTTTCTGTAAGGGGTGGCTGAGACAGAGCCTTTTCAATTACCTCGCTGAAATCTCTATTCTTGAGATGCTTTACGCCTGCGACCCCAGCTATCCCACAAGTAAACATCCGGTCCTTGTAGGAATCCTTGGGAATCATAACACAGTTGGTCGTTACTAAAATCGCACCGCTAAACTGGTCGAACTCTTTTCTCTGGTTCTGCCAGGCGGTGCCGTAATTACCTACGAGATGCTTAAATTTCCTGAGTTCAGGATAGCCGTGTGTCGGCAGCATTTCACCATGGGTATAAACGTTAATACCTTTACCTTGAGTCTGTTTTAACAACTCATAGAGGTCGAGCAAATCATGGCCGGTAACAACAATTCCCGGGCCAGCCTTGGTGCCTCTTGCTACCGTTGTCGGTGT
>JBDRHL010000132.1:0-13380 GCA_043816955.1 Planctomycetota bacterium
TTCAATAGGTGCGGCGTTACTATTTGGCCCCAGGGGCGGAGCTTCTATGGAGCTTCTGCATTTTTTAGCTGCAGAGCGTATTCACGGCCAGCATAGGCATGGAAGTGCACCAAATCCCAAATGGACAGAGGAAGCCCGTAAGAGATGGTATGATGCCGGTAAAATAGGCACATGGCCAATAGTACGGGATGAAGAAGGCCAGGCAATGCCTTTGGATATAGCTGAAGAACAGGGACGATTGCCGGATGGCATTGTTGAAGTACTCAGGGAGACCTGGAGGCGTAATCCGGCTTTACGTGGATATTCAGGGATCAAGAGACTTCCCGGTGATACACCGTTCCAGATTATTGAAGATGTCGTTGATATTGTTATTCGCGATGGACTTTCATCTGCTGACAGGGCCAGGTATGACCGGATAATAGATGATGCAAACAAACAGGGTATTGAGCCGTTTTATGCAGTATATAAAAACCTGTTTGCCAACAAAAACCGGCTGCGTCCATATTGGGACATGGCTATGAAATTGCTCTACGATTACTCTATTTCCCTCTGGGAAGCCAGAAACGTAACCAGATTCGAAGAAGGTAAGCCATCAATTCCAAGTGGTGTAAATTACAAATCCAAGCCTCCTGTTGTACCCAAATCCAGAAAAAGTAAAGTACCCGGCACGATTTACCTGAACAATGGCGGGTATTACTGGTGCGTTGCCGGGAAGATGAAGCCTCGGCCTCTGATTGACTCTGAAAGTAAACCCAAAGTACCCGGGAGTTTCATTGTTAGTAACGGACGATACTATTGGCATATCCCCGGCTGGGTTAAGCGTCATCGATTAGTACCAAAAGGCGAGGTATTCTCAACCAAAGATGAAGCCACTGCCCTGAAAATTGCTAAAAAATTATGGAACCGGATCAAGAAAAACAATCCTGAATTAGCAGCTAATGTACGAAAGCATACAAGAGTCAATGGCATAGCTACCAAAGACAGAGTTGTTGCTGAAAAAGTTGCTGTTAAGTTATGGAAACAGATTCAGAGAGGAAAGCCGGGATTAGCAGCAAAGCTGTTTGAAAGTGGACGAGCGGAAGCCAGAGACCATTGGTATGCCCAGATCATGGTAGGCCGAAAGTATCGGTTCTTAGGCAGCTTTGAGACAAAAGTTGAGGCTGAAGCAGCCTATGCCAAAGCATTTGAGGAAATCTGGGGATATCCTCCAGGTTATAATGTAAGGACAATTCCCAGGCTGGACAAAGTCTGGCCTGCATGGTCAGAAGAAAAAGCAAGATTGGCGCTAATGGATGAACATCCAAGAATGCCTGTTGTTGGTAAACCAGAGATCCTCAAACCGTTAATACAACGAATGCAGAGGGTCGATTGGATAGTAGATAATTGTATTGTGGTTTTAGATGACAACTCGCCGGTTGCATCGAAAGAAGTAGCTGTTGAGTCACGTGGAGAAAAATGGTATGTGGAAATCAAGAAACAGTGTAAACGAGCCGTTATTAAAGGTTCAACATCAATCGATAAGAACACAGGTAGAATCCGGATTACAGTCTATGGTCAGGGCTTCAGCGAGAGCCGGGTACTTACCGAAGAAGTATATCACGTTGTCTTCGAGATTATCCGACACGCAAGCCCGAAAACTTTTGCTTCGATTAAGAAATGGTATTCTAATCGATTAAAGCATGAGCTTGATCCTACATGGATGATACACGAAGCTTTCGCCGAGCTTATGGTTCAGGAAGCTGAATTTCCCGAAACCACTGATTTACCCCGCAACGTTGTCAATTACGCACAGCGAGTATTTTCAACCAGGAACATCGTACCCAAATGGGCTATGAAAAAAGTTCTGGCATAAACAATTTGTAAAAAACCAATTTAAACCAGATGGCACGCTCATCATTAAGCGATAGAGCGTGCCATCGCTTTTTAATTTCTAATGAAGTGGAGGTACTTGAAAATGTCTGAAGAAAACAATGACAACAATAATGAAAACAACAAGGCAATGACGATTGTACATTTGCAGCAGGTATTGGCCGTACTTGCAAATGAGGTGGGCAACGATTTTGAGGTATGGCTTTCTTCTGATGAAGAAGGCAATGAGATTTTGCCTATGCTGAAAAAAGAGCAATTCAGTCTGGGGATAGACAAAGAACAAAAGAGAGTGGTCTTTTACCCATCCCACAGATAAAGCAGTTTTATCTGTTGAGTTTACATTCCTATTTTCACAGGGTGTGTGCCGATTACAAAAACAATGATGAAAATTGAAAAGGTTATCAAATGAAAGCAGTAAGTAAAATAAAACCAACAACGATAAACGTCAAAAAGCTGAATATGAGAATACAAAAAGTAAAGTTTCCCAGACCAAATAAGGACGGAACAATCGATGAATACAAACAGGAATTACAGAAAGGCTATAACATCGAGCAAGTCTGGATTGAGGAAATTATGCTTTTCGGCGGTGTAGACTACGAGGTGTTTTGCCACAATTTGTTAACGGGTTTTGACTGGCTGCGTGGCAAAGGCGGTTTCGACTCCGATTATGAACCCATTGACGAGAATAGACAGACACTATCAGAGGATGACCATGTTGATGGTGCTTGTCCCAAAAAGTTTCGTATCAGGAAGAATGTATCTTATGCATTCGGCATTTTATGCATAAACACAGACAACAATGAGATGATGATTGTCAACCCCGAAGGATGCGACTACGCCAGGCATGTTGGTTTTGTGCATTAAACCATCCAGTTTTACGATCTGTTAAAAGACCAAATTGATGTAATGACAAATTTAATGAGTAATTCGATTTTTCAAACTCTTTGCAAATAACAATTCTATCAGATGGCACGCTTACCAAGCGAAGCGTGCCATCGCTTTTTAATGAAATGGAGGTATCAAAATGCAAGTGATTAAAGCATGTGTAAGTGAAAGACTGCTCCAGAAGGCGACCAGGTTATTCACCGGTACGCTGGATGGCAGGGTTATTGAAATCCTGCAGAACGCAAGGAGAGCAGGTGCAACAGAGGTGCGAATCTCAAACAAAGAGGAAGTCGTAACCGTTCAGGACAACGGTGGCGGTATTGAAGATTTCCAGAAGCTGCTGGATTTAGGCGGCAGCGGCGGGGATGAGAAACTCGAAGCCGGCGAAGACCCGGCAGGTGTTGGACTATTCAGTCTGGCGCCAAGGAAGGTTACTATAATTTCCGGCGGCAGGCAAACTGTCATCGATAAAGATGGCTGGACAGGAAAACCTGTCGAAGTGTCAGAGAATACCGAAACAGTAAACGGGACTATTCTCAAATTCAGGGACGAAAAACCGTGGGATATGGATACAGTTGAAAAACACGCGATATTTGCCGGTATCAAGGTCATCGTGGATGGCAAGTACTGTCATGCGATGCCGTTTTGCAGTAGTGAAGCTGAGCATTATGATAAGCCCGGTTGCAGAATTGAAGTAGCCGAGGAAATATCCAAATATCACAGGGACTGGACATCAAGCTGGTATCACGGCAGAGTGTTAGTCAACTTCCATGGTCAGGTTGTGCAACTGGATCACTGGCCAAGCAAGAACAGGCCGGGCCTTACAATCCTTGTTGATATCGCAGACCAGACCGATATACGGTTAATGCTGCCTGCAAGGACAAGGTTAGTTGAAAACCAAGCTTTTGAGCAACTCAAAGCTGCCATTGAACTGGAGTATTACAAATACTTCCAGAAGCAGAAAACTCACACGCTCTACTATGAAGAGTACCTGCGGGCAAGGGAGCTTGGCATTGAGTTGCCGGAAGCCGAGCCTAAGTTTCAGGCTGGTCTTATCTGGGGTGAGTGTAGCGAGCCTGTGGAAGTTTTTATGCCGAAAGATTTCAAGCTTGAAGATTGCTATCTTTGCCTCAATAAAGAATTGAAAGATGAGACGGCCCAGGCCAATGTACATCTGCTCTCGGCTATTGGCGAGTTTAGCGGAAAACGGTTTGTACCCATTACTATTGATAATGGTTACATGGGCTACAGTTGGACAAAATTGCCGAAAGTTACCAAAGTTGAGGTCTCAAAAGGCAAAGAAAAGCTTTGTCATTCAATCAATTGCAGTGAAATTGCGTGTTTCGATAAGCTTGCCATAACAGTCCACACATCCGATGGCAAAACGTTCAGCTCTGATGTGGATATGGCAGTAATAACAGAACCGCCAAGGGGTAAATACCAATGGGTAGATCAAACCGTTTGCGTAACCAAGGAAGCGAGAGACCATCTGTCTTCGGAGAATATCTGGTTCCACATAGGCGGATTCGACCTCGAAGGTGACAGCTACGACACTCAGCTTTACTATTTTGAGAAGGAACTTGATGAGTTCTGGAATGAGCTGATTGGGCCATATGAGTCAGTAAGGCAGCAGCTCATAAAAGAGCTGTATCCTTTATATAACAAGTGGCAGAAGGTGACAATCTTAGAAGACAATAGCCTTGAGATACTCTTCAAGGATGGCACTAAAGAGCGGGTAATACCACCTGCCTAAGCTACTTAATGTAAACAGAAGTATCAATCGTCAAAGCACATCTCCTCAAAATCGAGAGATGTGCTTTTTGTTTATTAACACATCTTATTATCAAGAAAGGAAAAAGGTGATAGTTATGGCTTGGAGACCAACAGAGTATTTAATTGAAGCGTGTTTGGACAATTCGGTCCCAAACAAAGTTACCGGCTGGATGAAGTTTGCTGGTATGAAAGAAAAGGTAGTTTTTGATTTGGAAGGCAACTTCCACAGGGATATCCGTGGAGCAAAAGTAAGACTTCGCGGTGATGGTGAATCGGCAGATTCGGAAGTGGCGGCAAAATACATGGATGGCTTTGCTCAAACACAAAGGGGTAGTGTCGGCGACATGACGGCAGGAAGAGAACCGGTCGATTATGTCTCATATCCGTATTGGGAATGGTATGCCCAAAATGGAAGAGTTGTCGTTGAACTCGAACCTGACCAGGTTGAACTTTTGACTCAACCAATACCTGCCTGTGAATCTGACCCGCTTGATAGAAAAAAACAGGCAGAAAACATGGCCAACTTCTTATGCGGAGTAGCTTCTGCCTGCGGCATACCTGAAAATCGTGCAATCGCAACAGGTAATACTGTAGCTGTTGAGCGTGCGAAGAAAGTCGTTGCCAACAATAAGATTCGCGGGATGAAATTATTGCCAAAGGAAATCCGCGAAACACTTCCCGCTTTAGGTGCTCAAGATGGCAAAGGCGGTAAGGCTGTTGCATATGTGAAGTACTTTACACCAAGTTCGAATTGGACATGGTTCGCTATTTCGGGCGAGCCTGTTCTCTCGGAATCCGGCTCTGAAATCGACTTCAGGTTCTTTGGCTTGGTGTTCGGCCATGAAAAGGAGTTTGGCTACTTCCTGTTAAGTGAGCTTGAAGAAGTTCGCGGGCCGATGGGGCTGCCGATAGAGCGTGACCTGCATTTTAAACCGGCGCCGCTTGAACAGATAGCTCCGGAGATGTTCAGGGAGGTGAAAAACAATGAGCGGTAGAGATTATCGAATAGAACATCCACCAAAGGAAAAGGGGTTGTATCGTGTTGTCTATGTGATTGATATTGGAGCTGAGAGTCCTTTAGATGCGGCCAAAAAGACACACCAGATAATGGCTGACCACGATTCAATTACCCCGGTTCTTGAGGTTATTGATCAGGGCGGTAAGGTCACAAAAATCGATCTTAGCAAAAGCAACTGAAGTTTTGAAAATGTTAACCAGGGTATCTGATTGATTAGTACGAAATCAGATACCCATTTTTTGAGGTGAACACAATGAATGATTCAAAAAAAGCACAGGTATGTTTGCAGCGTATTGTTGATCTGTTCAAGGAAGGTAATATCCCTAAAGCATTAGCGGTAGCAACAATACCTCCGAAAAGTGATATTCCATCGGCGAAATGGAGTATAAGTAATCGCGTATTACAGTTTTTAGCTGACACATCCGATGCCAGAGGTTTTAGGCAGTGGAAAAATGCGGGTCGAAAGGTCAAAAAAGGCGCTAAGGCATTTCATATATTAGGGCCTAAAGCGAGAACCATTACTGAAACCGATGATGACGGCACAGAAACAGAAAAGGTTATCGTTGCAGGATTTTTTGCGATAGCCGTTTTCCGTGCTGAAGATACGGACGGTGAGCCTTTGCCTTATGAGCCTGCAACACCGCCGCCACTGGTTGATGTTGCTGAGCAGTTTGGTTTGTCAGTCAGTTATCAAACCTTTGCCAGCAGATACTACGGCTATTATCAGGGCGATTCAAAAAGAATAGTTTTAGCCTCACACGAATCCAAGGTGTTTTTTCACGAGCTTGCTCATGCTGCACACCAGCGTGTTGAGGGTGATCTTAAAGGTGGTCAGATTCCAAGCCAGGAGATCATCGCTGAACTTACAGCGGCTACCCTGGCGCAGATGTATTGTCCCGAGGCTAATCTTGGTTTTTCGTATGAGTATGTAAAAAGCTATGCCGAGAAATCTAAAAAGACAATCGAGCGGGCGTGCCTTGCTGTCATTAATACTGTCGGTAAGGTACTGGATGAAATACTCACAACAGCGTTGTTGGTAAAAGAAGAAGTGGCTTAAAGAAAGAGAGGCTAAGTCTATGGAAAAGTTCACAAAAATAACGGTCGGTTTTATAACGCAAAGCTACGAAAAAAGTGCTGCGGGTAAATTTGCATGTACGGGTCAGGAGTTTGTTGCCGGCGACCAGGTAGATTACGAGAATTTGGGCGGTAATACGATTACTCCACCTGAACATGAGTATCAGCCGTTCAACATGACCTTGGTTAGCAGAGATGAGATCATTAACCGGCTGGGAGATGTGCTTACAAGCATCGATGTCGGTGGCGAGCAGTCAAGGCAGTTTGCCCATGAAATTAAAATCCTTGATGAATTGTTGCGAGATCTCGGTTGGGCCCGCCATGAATGAATTACAAACCTTAAGAATGAGGAGCATTAGATATGGTCAACAAAATATATGACGCGATTGAAAAGGTTCTGCAAAGTATTGATGCCGGCGGTAAGCAATCAAAGCGGTTCGCAGAAGAAATAAAAACTCTGCGAGAGGTGCTTGGCTATCCTCAACTCAGCGATAATGCGTTCGATGAAGTTCAAAGGAGAAGCTATCTGACAGATAAACTGCGAAGATTGTCTGTAGAAGCTGAGGGCCTCAAGGCATCTCTTCCAACACTGCCGCTTGAGAAGTGGTTTGACGGGACGATTGAGGATGCAACTATAGATGTATTTTTCAATGAGTATGACCTTGCCAGGCTGCTTCGCTTTATTGCCGATGTCGGTGTCAGTATAGAGGATTGATTAACTTTAGACAACTGTTTGTATGCGTGCAGACAGTTGTCTCTTTTTTGAAAGTGAGGTCCGTAATGGAAAAATTAGAATTTACAATAGCAGATGGAACGAAATGTCGTGGGTATTTATTTACATGGGAAGGCCTATCTTTTGGGCTGACCAGGGACAGGGAAGCCTCTTGTAATAATTGGTGCATCATAGAGCTTCAAACAGGCTGTTCAGTTTTAAGCAAGCGACTATCTACAAGAAAAGGAGCAATCAAAGAGGCCCTTGAACTGCTTAACAGCAAAGGTGTTCAGGCTGTCAAAAAAAGACTCAAGGAAATCTTTGCCGAACGAGGTAACACAAAGGTCAAAGGAAAAATAAAGACCGCACACTGCACAACGCCGGATAACAGACTTAAGGCCTTATGCGGTCGAATAAAAGGCAAGTATTGTTTGCCGGTTAAATATTTCAGATACGCCAAGAATCCCTGTAAAAGGTGCCGGCGATTAGCGAAAAAAAAGAAAGCTGGCTGAGGCAGTATCGAATTACAAGCATTAACCCTTCGAATATTTTTAACAGGAGTTGCCATGAGAAAAGTAACAATAAAACTGGAAATGCGTGTTGTGATGTCGGTGGATGAAGGGATTGAGATTTCGGAAGTGGTCAATGAGCTGGATTACCAGGTAAATGATACTACCACTGCCGCTGATATTTTAGATACCGAGATCGCCGGCTATGAAATTGTAGATAGTGTTTAAAACGATGAGGTGAAATTTATGTCTGAAAAAACTTATACAATCAACATAAAAGAGCAGTGTCCAGATTCTGCGCCAATCGAGATAAAGGTAAATATTTTATCAGAAGGCGGACAAATCTGGATTCAACCGCAAGGCTACGGTGAAAAATGTGCTGTGAATGGCGAAGGTTTTCCAATTGGAATTGAGATTTGGCAAAACAGGCTTCGCCTGCTTGTCTTTGATGACATCAACAGAGAAGACCCACAGATTATTGATATTGAAAAGGCAAGAGAGACCGCACGCATAAAATGCAACTGGTGCAAAAAAGAAATAGAGGCCGAATCCATCAAATGGAAAGGTCTTTTGTTTTGTAGTGAATCCTGTCTGGATGCGTGCAGAGCGGCACAATGATATCACTTCGTAACCCAAAACCATGTTAATTTTGAAAGGTGAAACCATGACTAAAACGAAAAAGGAAATCAATATCGCTCGTGTAATCTATGATGCTTATCCGAATGCTGACCTACTGCCTATCGACCCTGATAAGGCCTGTCTAAGCTTGCAGGAATTACTGGCAAAAGTAACTGGTGAAAACATCGGTGACGGCCTGTTCAGGTTTATAGTAGTTGAGATAGTCGAGGGCGGCGAAAGCACCGTGGATGGAGCAATCCGGGTTATAGAGCGTGCAAGAGAAGATGTAGAGGCAGTATTGCAGGCTCTTCGAGCCGCAAGTGAAAATCAAAACAACAAAACCCAGGAGGACATAAACCATGAAACTATATGAAGCACAAGCGACCGAATACAACGGCGAGCAGGAATATTCTCAGAGTAAGCTGCTTGCCGCTGAAAACATTGACCAGGCCTGGCAAACAGCCAGAGACTATTTCAGGCAGTGGTATGATGATGGTGATGAACTACAAGATCATAACACCGACAACCCCAATGAGTTTGAATTTGTCAGCGGTTGTATCAGGCTGAAGATTAAGGGCGTACAGGAAACTACTCTTGATGAGTGGTTAGAAACACGAATAACACTGCATAGTATTTCAGAACTGCCGGATGAATTGATGACAACCAGAATTGCCAGTTCGGCAGCAGACTTACTGGAAGCCTGCAAGGTAATAACATCTTATACAACGGATTTGCTCTACCGGCTGGATGACCAGGTTAACCTTGGCGATGTCGAAGAAATTCAGCAGGCAAAAGATGCAATTGCTAAATACACCAACAGCGTAAAAAACTAACCGCAAATACAAACCTCTAAAACCCCTCAAACGAAAGGATGCATTATGCGATACAGAAGATTCTATGCGCGTAGTCCGCCTTAAACGGACTACGTATCAGAAGTAAATTGTATATTTTAAACAAGAATGTTTTAACCTAAAAATTGAAAGGAACAAAAAATGAGGATTTTATTTATCAACAATTTGGGCGGAGGCTTCGCAGATTTTATTAACGTTGAAGAAGGGACATCAATCGAGAAACTCTTCAAACAGAAAATGTCTTGCGAAAACTCCGAAGACTATCTTATCAGGGTTAACCGTCAGCCGGTTCCTAAGGACTATGTCCTTAAGGAAAATGACCGGGTGACAATAACTCCAACCAAGATAGAAGGTGCGGCCTGCTGAGTCAACCAACAGATCGCGTAAAAGCAAATATTAACCATAAGGCCTCTGCTTATTTTCAATTATAGGCGGAGGCCTTTTTATGCGCAAGAGGTTTTTTATGAAAAAATATAAAAACATAATAAAACTGTCAAACCTGCTTTTAGACGCTCTAAGCGAGCTTAAAACAGCAAGATTACAGAAGATTCAGGCTAGCCTGGAAGACTTCAGCTATAAATGCAGTGATGCGACTAAAGACTCGCATCTGTTTTATGCTGCTGTTGAAAAAGGCTGGTTCGGCTCAGTTGAAAAAATCAGAACAAGAGTGAACAGAAACTTGTCTGATTTTTCATATCATCTCCAAAGGTTCAAAGACCTTGTAAATTCAGATGAAACCAAACTGCCGAAACCGGCTGACATATTTGCGGAGCTTTCGCAGATAGATCAGGAACTCGGCGAATATCAATTCGACCTGAAGGAAAAAAGCATCTCGGTAATAACTGATCCGATCATACTGGAGGATATTTCATTTGGGTCGTTTGAAATCAAACTGTTCCTCAATGAAGTAAGCAAAATCTACACTGACAGCCCTTACAAGGTTATAGCTCTTGAGCCAAATCCGGCTGGTGCTGATTCCTGTGTCACTCATCCGCATGTAAGTTCTGAAAAACTCTGTGAAGGTGATGGTGTCGTTTCTATCAGAAAGGCCATTGAACAAGGGCGACTGTGTGATTTTTTTACGATGATCGTAAACATCCTGCAAACCTACAACCCGGACAGTCCATATGTGTCCCTCGATGACTGGGAGGGAATTTCCTGCTATGACTGCGGCTATACCGTATCAGGCGATGAGTGTTATTACTGCGAGTGCTGCGACCGTGACTATTGTTCGCAGTGCAGCACATACTGCCAAATGTGTGACACCACCTTGTGTCTTGGATGTGCTTATGAATGTCCCGGCTGTAATGAACCGGTTTGTCAGAGCTGTACAGCCAAATGTAAAGAATGCGAAGAGGTGTTTTGTAAGGACTGCTTAACTGAAGAAGGTTTATGTCAAAATTGTGAAGAAAACAGAAAGGAAAATAGCGATGAAGAACAAAAAGAAGAATCAACGGAACCAAAGGCCAGTCCTACGGTTCAGCCCAACAGCGTGGGCGAAGTTATTGTTCATGCGTGATGTTACTGATAACGAAGTCGGCGGATTTGGAATAACCGAGGCCGATGATTTATTGTTTGTCACAGATTTTACACTGGTAAATCAGAAGGTGACCGCCGTGTCAGTTTCTTTTGATGATGAATCAGTTGCAAATTTCTTCGAGGATCAGGTCGAAGCTGGCAGAAAGCCTGAACAATTCGCCCGAATATGGCTGCATAGCCATCCGGGTAATTCGCCTGAACCGAGTATGACCGATGAACAGACCTTTGCCAGAGTTTTTGGAAGCTGCGACTGGTCAGTCATGTGCATAGTAGCACAAGATGGCGGCACTTATGCAAGACTGCGATTCAACGCCGGCCCTGGCGGTGAAGTGAAGATTCCTGTCTGCGTTGATTACGGCTATGAATTCGATGCTGCTGATTTTGAAGTCTGGAAACAGCAGTATAAATCCAATGTAACTGAAGACGAAGTCTTCAAACTTACAGATAAATCAAAACAAACAGCAGATAGCCAACAACAAGAAATTGGTGTTTTCGGCAGTGAAGACTTTGGCGGCGTATCTCAATATTCAAACCAGGATTTACTCTCAGAAATTGATGCAATGGATCCTATGGAACGCGAAATCTTTATGGAAGAATTATCTGTAAAAAGTGATTTCTGGGATGAAGAAACGGAGGTGTTCTATGAGTGACAGATTTTCAAGACAGGCTGATATTGTGCCGCGTGAAAGGATTTTAGACTGCACAGCAACAATAATTGGTGTCGGTGCTATTGGAAGACAAGTAGCGATACAATTAACCGCTATTGGTGTACCACATTTGCAGCTTGTCGACTTTGATAGTGTGGAAACATCCAACTTGGCTACACAGGGATTTATGCAAAAAGATTTGAAAAGGCCCAAGGTTGATGTAACAGCTGAGTTTGTCAGAGGGATGAATAATGACTTAATCGTTGAAGTTCTCTTCGAGCGATTCAAGCGGTCCACTCCTGTAGGTAATTGCGTTTTTGCATGCGTTGATTCAATAGAAATCCGAAAACTAATATGGGAAGCGGTAAAAGACAAAGTTTCTTTTTACTGCGATGGTCGAATGAGTGCTGAAGTTCTGCGAATAATCACCGCTTGCGATGAAAAAAGCAGAGGATACTATCCTCAGACCCTCTTTACCTCTGAGCAGGCCCACACCGGACCATGTACGGCTAAAACAACAATCTACTGCGCCAATATTGCGGCAGGCTTCATGCTGGCTCAATTCACGAAGTATTTGCGATTGTTGCCGGTTGATCCTGATATACAGGTCAATCTGCTGGCTTCGGAGATCAACGTGGGTGAGTGTTAATGTTAACCTGAGCTTAGCGATAGCAAACTGTGGCTATCGCTAAGCCTTTAAAATTGCGAGGTGAAAAATATGGTACAACAAAAAAATAAGGATAAAAGGATAAAAACTATCGAACAATTGAAAAAGCTGGCAGAGAACGGGCTGGATTGTTTCATCCTGCTAAACGGCGGATTGAGAAGCTCCAAGCATATCAGGTTCTACCCCGATGATAACAGTTTTTATGTGCTGAATCTTATTGATGACAGTGAGCAGGAATTAACTGAGGAACAGATACTCAACAGCGATTATACCAACATCGGTGAAGCAATGAAAAAAGGTGCTTTAATTATGGACTAAACTGGAGGCTAATAAAATGTATTACAAACAAGTTGATAAACGTTACAAAGAAAGCATGATCAAATTTTTGAAAAACCATTTCAGGTATCACACCATGAACAGCTGGAATAAATCGACCAGCTATGCAAACAACATTAAACTTTACAACATTGACAAGCCGGACGATGTGGACGAAGAGACATTTTGGGAAATGATTGGAATTAGCCAGTGGCAGGAGAAACTAAGCGATCTGCTGGAAGATTTCGGCAGAAGACACGATTGGCTCTGGCAGGCTGGAATCAACGGCAGAAGTGGCGGATATGTTGTAGTTTACAGGGGTGGCATAAAGCCTAGCGGCTACAAAAGTTATTGCACACACTGCGGCCAGAAGAACTATGAAGCTGTGCCGGAAGGCCAGATAGGTACTTGCGGCAGATGCGATGCTAAAACGAGAGTCAATTTCAAGCAGACGCATATGCAGGTCTTTACCTGGCCTGGCAAATCGGTTGACGAATACGAAGACTTTTACGATTGGACGCTAAGTGAAATCAGATCGCGTGTAGAACTGGTACAGGATTTTGACAGGCTATGCTCTGCTATAGTGTCAGAGTATTGTGATACTTGTAGAAATTACCGCATTGCCGAAGAGGAAATTCTTGTACCGAAAACTATTAAAGTTTTGGAACCTGTTTGATCGGAGGTGATTTAAATGGCGAAACAAAACATTATGACAGTTGCCGGCCTAAAACAACTTTTAATTGCATTTGGCAAAGAAGTTGAAAATGACTTTGAAGTGTGGTTGTCATCGGATGAAGAAGGTAATGATTTTGCACCTTTGTTGCAAAACACTGAATTCAGTCTGTATATCGACAGCGAAAAAAAGAGGATAATCTTCTTTCCGTCCGCTATATATACTTAGCT
>JBDRHL010000133.1:0-2238 GCA_043816955.1 Planctomycetota bacterium
ATATGCGAGAAATGTTCAGTGTCATGCAAAAACTGATAAGTTATCAATCTCCAAACTTGCAAAATACCGGTCAAAGTAGGACTAAATGGAAACCATTCATAAATAAAAACACGAAGAGGCGTTATAATTATCACCGCAAAAAATATCATAAATTACTGTAAATTCAGATAGTTATATGGATATTACTCAAACTTAGGGTTTTTTTGAGAAGCATTTTGGAGGGGATAATTCATTCAAGGCGCACTCCTTGTGTATGACGACATAAAGGGTAGTTGATAATTTCTATAAACCCTTATTACACAAGGAGGTGCATTATGTTGAAACGTAAAGCTCTGATGGAATCAATATCGTCAAGCCTGCACAATTTTCTCAACAAAATCGGCAAAAAGTTGTCAGTGCCTGACAAAAAGTTCCTGCGGGACAGCACAATAGGGCTTCTTCGATGCGGCAAACCAATCGTCTGTCAAATGGCACGACAGCTGCCAAACCAACGAACCAAATTCCTCTCGCGGCTGGATCGTCTCGAAGCTCACCTCGTAAAGAATAATAATTTTGACAATAAACTCAAGGCTGAACTGCCGGAATTTTGGTTGCCTTTTATTCAGGATGAGACGCCAATTATTCTTGACCTCTCAGACATTGCCAAGCCTTTCGCAAAGAAGATGGATTATCTGGCTACGGTTCGTGATGGCAGTAGCGGGCAATTAGTAAACGGTTATTGGTTGGTCGAGTTGTATGCATCGCTGAGTCGTAAGAATCCCGTTCCTGTATTACTGGAGCCATTCAGCCACCAACAACCTTACAGTCCGGGACAAAATCCTGTAGTTCTTAATGCTGTTCATAAAATCTTTGAGCTTACAAATAAGCGAGGTGTGCTGGTAGTAGATCGCGGATTCGATGGCTGGGTAATGTTTGAAGATTGGCTGGACAACAATTATCGTTTTGTTGCTCGACTTGTAGGAAAACGCCATTTACTGCGGTTTTACGGCGGTTCTGGACAATGGCTGCCGCTTCGGGCAGAGCAACTTGCCGAACAAACACCAACCCCGCATTGCTTTCACAAACTCGTTAAACGTTACGGCAAACCCGCCCTTCGTATCAGTCAGATAGGCTGGGTGAAAGTTCGTCTGCCTGGCAGAGAAGAAGATTTGACAATGGTGGTTTCACGAATTGCAGGGACAGACAAGCCTATGATGCTGCTTACTAATTTGTCGGTAGAGAATCTTAAAGATGCAAAACGAGTCCTGCGTTTTTACATACGAAGATGGGAATGCGAAGAGGCAATTCGTTTTCTCAAGAGCCAGGTAAATCTTGAAAAGATACGAACATTTCGCTGGTCTGCAATTTGTCGATTGGTCTTGTTAGCTGTGTTAGTAATGATTTATTTGGGCTGGCTTGTTGAAGAACATCCAAGCATTTGCGATCGTTTAGTTTATCTCAGTCAACCGCTACCGGATAATCCTGACTTTCTCTTATATCGTTTGTTGAGAGGCCTGACTGAAGCGATAAATACCTGTTTCTGGCTTCACAAGGATTTACTGCGGAAAAGCTTACGAGAAAACCCCTAAGTTTGAGTGAGACAATGTTGATTTGCACAGACAGACTGGATTTGCCTGCTGATGTAATAGCGTTGATTTACAAATGTCGTTGGCAGATAGAAATATTCTTCAGGTTCTTCAAGCACATTCTGGGCTGCCGTCATCTGCTGAGTTACTGCGACAATGGCGTCGAGCTTCAAATCTATGCTGCAATCATTGCTTGCTTGTTAATTGCATTATATACAGGACGAAAACCTACTTTGCGAACTTATGAAATGTTCTGCTGGTACTTGACTGGCTGGGCGGATGAAGAAGAATTAGCTGCTCACATTGAGAAACTTAAAAAACAGATTGCCTGCTGATTAGCCTCAAGGCCGGTTTCTACTTTGATAACGGCCCTGGTTTATGCTGCGCTGGAATAGTTGTTGATAGCAGCGAATAATATCTGAGCATGCCGGTTTATCTTATAAATGGTCGTCCCAATTCATAAAAAAGCCAAGAGCAAATAAAGTGCCGAACAGAATTGGTTATTTTTCGTTATTTTTCGCAATTTCTGTAAATTTTTGACAATTTTTGCGATTTTTCCAGGCCTTTTTTCGAGTTTTTCTTCATTTTTCCAAAACACCTGCGTGTTTGTGACTACTACTTTTGGGGTATTTTACAGCCTAAACCGCTGCGAAATCACAGAGCACAGAATCGG
>JBDRHL010000134.1:0-10601 GCA_043816955.1 Planctomycetota bacterium
CAGTGAACCCATAGGTGTTTAGGCTTGGTTACGGAGATTTTGGCGGAAGTGTTTGTCAAGGGGGTAGAGGAAGATATCTTTCACAGGCAGTAGGTAGAGGTTTTTGCGGTCGAGTTTGCCTCGGCCCTGAGTTTGGCCTACCTATGGCGGCAAAAGCGTTGATACCAGTATGGGATTCACGCCGAGTTCCGGATTACCGATGAGTACTCGGCCTGGCGATTTAGACCCCGGCGTAGCATGGTACCTGATGCAAGCGGAGAATCTGACACCCAAACAGTTCAACAATCTCATCAATCATGAATCTGGTCTGCTTGGAATTTCTGAAACCAGTTCAGACATGCGTGACTTGCTCAACCGTGAACCACAGGATGTACGGGTGGCCGAGGCGGTCGAACTGTTTTGTTATCAGGTTAAGAAATGGATAGGCGCGTTCGCTGCAGCACTGGGAGGAGTGGAAACATTAGTATTCAGTGGCGGAATTGGTGAGAATGCTCCAGAGGTCCGCGCCCGGATTTGTGATGGGCTGGGATTTCTTGGAATCGAACTCGAAGAAAAGAAAAATTCGGCGAATGAGGATGTAATTTCCACAGCGACTAGCCGAGTTGCTGTCCGCATCATTCGCACGAACGAAGAATACATTATAGCCAAGACGGTTTGCCGTGTTCTCAATCTTGGCTAAAAAAAGGAGAATTGAACTATGAAGACAAAAACTCTTTCACCTGAACTGCTCGACAAGATGGATGCCTACTGGCGAGCCGCCAACTATCTGTCGGTTGGTCAGATTTATCTCTACGACAATCCACTGCTGAAGCGACCGCTGACGCTCGCTGATGTGAAGCACATGCTGCTGGGACACTGGGGTACTACACCCGGGCAGAATTTCATTTACGTACACTTAAACCGGGTCATCAAAAAATACGACCTCGATATGATTTATGTTTCCGGTCCAGGGCACGGTGGTCCGGCCATCGTGGGCAATACTTATCTTGAGGGCACTTACAGCGAGATATATCCCAACATCAGTCAGGATGAGGCCGGTCTTCGCAAGCTCTTTATTCAGTTTTCTTTTCCCGGAGGAATTCCAAGCCACGTATCGCCGGAGTGCCCGGGTTCGATTCACGAGGGCGGCGAGCTTGGCTATTCGCTAAGCCATTCGTTCGGGGCGGTGTTCGATAATCCCAATCTCGTTGTCGCCTGTGTTGTCGGCGACGGCGAGGCTGAAACTGGACCGCTGGCCACCGCGTGGCATTCCAATAAGTTTCTCAATCCGGCCACTGACGGCGCGGTACTGCCGATTCTACATCTCAACGGCTACAAGATTTCCAACCCGACACTTCTGGCCCGAATTACCCGAGAAGAATTGGAACAGTTGTTCCGCGGCTACGGGTGGACGCCCTATTTCGTCGAGGGTCACGAGCCCGAGCTGATGCATGAAGCCATGGCTGTGACGCTTGACAAGGCGGTGGAGCAAATCAAAAAAATCCAGCAGGATGCTCGTGCTCGCGGCAACATCATGCGTCCAAGATGGCCGATGATCGTCCTAAATTCACCCAAGGGCTGGACGGGGCCGAAGATGATTGATGGCCTGCAGGTCGAAGGCACTTTCCGGTCGCACCAGGTGCCACTCTCCGACCCAGCTACCCATCCCGAACACCTCAAGCTGTTGGAAGACTGGTTGAGAAGTTACCGGCCTGAGGAACTTTTCGATGACCAGGGCTGTCTTATACCGGAACTGGCCGAACTTGCCCCCAAGGGCGAACGACGTATGGGCGCTAATCCTCACGCAAATGGCGGTATTCTGCTCCGCGACCTGCGGATGCCGGATTTCCGTGAATACGCAGAGGACGTACCCTCGCCTGGGGTGCGTGGCATCGGTGACACACATGTACTCGGGCCTTTTTTGCGTGATGTGGCTAAGCTGAACAGCGAACAGCGGAATTTTCGGGTCTTTGGCCCTGACGAGACGCTCTCCAACGGTCTGGAAGCCCTCTTTGAAGTGACCAAACGCCAATGGGAAGCAACGACTGTGCCGAATGATGAATTTCTCGCGACCACCGGTCGCGTTATGGAAATGCTCAGCGAACACCAATGCGAGGGCTGGCTCGAAGGCTACCTGCTCACGGGGCGTCATGGGCTTTTCAACTGCTATGAGGCCTTCATTCACATCATCGATTCGATGTTTAACCAGCACGCCAAATGGTTGAAGGTAACATCACGTCTGCCGTGGCGGCGGAAGATCGCCTCGCTGAATTACCTGCTGGCCTCGCATGTTTGGCGCCAGGATCACAACGGCTTCACGCACCAGGACCCCGGTTTCATCGACCACGTCATGAACAAAAAGGCCGAGGTTGTGCGTATTTATCTTCCGCCGGATGCAAACTGCCTGCTGTCGGTGATAGACCACTGCCTGCGCAGCCGTCATTATGTAAACGTTGTGATCGCGGGCAAACACCCTGCACCACAGTGGCTGTCGATGGATGCCGCCGTCAAGCATTGCACCGAGGGCATCAGTATTTGGCAGTGGGCCAGCAATGATCAGGAAGTTACACCCGATGTGGTCATGGCCTGTTGCGGCGACGTGCCCACACTGGAAACGCTTGCCGCTGTTTCTATTATGCGAGAGCATCTGCCTGACCTTAAAATCCGGGTGGTCAACGTTGTCGACCTCATGAAGCTGCAGCCGCAAACCGAACACCCGCACGGGTTGAGTGATACGGATTTTGACGAGCTCTTCACCAAGGACAAGCCGGTCATCTTTGCCTTCCATGCCTACCCATGGCTGATCCACCGGCTGACCTACCGCCGTACTAATCATAAAAACTTTCATGTCCGCGGCTACAAGGAAGAAGGTACCATCACTACGCCCTTCGACATGACAGTGCTGAACGATTTGGATCGCTTCCATCTCGTAATGGATACCATCGACCGCCTACCTCAGACCGGTGATAAGGGCATATACCTGAAGCAGCAGCTCAAGGACAAGCTCATTGAGCACAAGCAATTCATCGAGAAATATGGCCAAGACCTGCCGGAAGTTCGGAACTGGCAGTGGGAAACCAAATTGCAGAAAGAAAAGAAATCAACGGATAAGTCAAACACTTAGATGTAAAGGAAGAACCATGCTTAATCACAAATTGCTTTCAACAGAAGGGATACTCATTCTCGAACCCGCAGCTCCGCTCGAAGCGGCCGATTTTGAGGGCCTGGCCCATGAGATTGATCCTTACATCGCGGAACATGGAAAATTGCCTGGGGTGATGATCCATGCAAAAGTCTTTCCAGGTTGGGTAAATATCGAAGCGTTCTTTGCGCATATGCGGTTTATTGAGAGCCATCACCAAAAGGTCCAAAGATTGGCTGTGGTGAGCGATAGTCTTCTTCTCAAAGAATTGCCTAAACTTGCCGCTCATCTTGTACATGCGGAAGTCAAACACTTCCCGGAATCGGCGTATGAAGACGCGCTGCGATGGCTTGGGAGTAGCACTCAATGAATACGCAAAAACTGAACAAGATAACACAAATTAGGATATAGAAGGATAATGAAAAAGCTGATTGTTTTTGATTTGGACGGTACACTTGCTGAAAGTAAATCGTCTCTTGATGCCGAAATGTCTGCACTGCTGCATGACCTTCTCGGTATCGTCAAAGTGGCCGTTATTTCCGGAGGCGATTGGCCGCAGTTTTAAAAACAACTGCTCTCGAATCTGCCCCATGACGAACGCTTAGTGAATCTATCCATCCTTCCGACATGTGGAACAAAGTTCTTCCAATACGCAGGGGATTGGAAAAAGATCTATTCGGAAGATTTCACTGCGGATGAAAAAGAAAAAATTGTCAGTTCGCTAAAGAAGGCACTTGGAGAAGCGGGCTTCAAGGTCGAAAAGGTCTGGGGAGAGACAATCGAAGACCGTGGAAGCCAGATAACATATTCCGCCTTAGGCCAGCAGGCCCCCCTGGAAGAAAAGGGCAAATGGGACCCTGATTTTGCCAAGCGGAAGAAGATCAAGGCAATCCTTGACACTTTTATTCCCGAGTTTTCGGTTCGACTGGGCGGTGCTACATCTATTGACGTCACCAAACCCGGCATTGACAAGGCATACGGAGTAAGAAAACTACGAGACATCCTTGGTATTTCATTGAAAGAGATGATTTTCATAGGTGACGCTTTGTTCCCTGGTGGAAACGACTATCCGGCTGAAGAAGCAGGTGTTGTTTCTATCCCGGTTCGAGGCCCCAATGAGACTAAACGGGTTGCCGAAGCAATTATCGCTTGTCTAAGCATTAATTAACAAACGTGGTATTGTGAAAGAATTTTATGATTATAAAGGATGTCTATTATGAAATCTAATGCCGACCAACCCAAGGCGCCCGAATTGAAGCCCAATGCGAAGGATGATTTGAAATCCCTGCCCCTGCCTGAACTGCAGGCAAAATTGGAATCGTCGCCGGAAGGACTTAGTCAAGTCGAGGCGCAGAAACGGCTGACCCAATATGGGCCGAACGAGATTGAAGAAAAAAAAACTCATCCTCTTCTGAAATTTCTTACCTATTTTTGGGGTCCAATTCCGTGGATGATTGAAGCTGCTGTGATCCTTTCGGCTATTGTACGTCACTGGGCGGATTTCTGGATAATCCTGGTTTTACTTTTAATGAACGCGGTTATCGGTTTTGGGGAAGAATATCAAGCTGGAAATGCTATTGAGGCGTTGAAGAAGAAATTGGCTCTTGATGCCCGCGTTCTAAGAGACGGTGCATGGAAAACAATACCCTCTCGCGAACTGGTTCCCGGCGATATCATCCGCCTTCGTCTGGGGGAAATAATACCTGCCGATGCAAAACTTCTGGAAGGCGACCCAATAGAGGTTGATCAGTCCGCTTTGACCGGGGAATCACTGCCTGTCGAGCGAAAAAAAGAAGATGATGTCTATTCCGGCTCAATTGTAAATCAGGGTGAAATCGAAGCAATTGTTTATGCTACTGGAGCCAACACTTATTTTGGTAAAACAGCACAACTGGTCGAAGGAGCCAAGACGGTCAGTCATTTCCAGAAAGCCGTTCTAAAGATTGGAGATTATCTTATCATCCTGGCAGTTGCCCTGGTTGCCCTGATCCTGATAACAGCATTATTCCGCCATGAAAGTATGTTGACAACATTGCGGTTTGCCCTGGTGTTGACAGTGGCGGCAATACCCGTAGCCATGCCTACAGTTCTGTCGGTGACAATGGCAGTAGGTGCTAAGTTGCTAGCAGCTAAAGAAGCTATCGTACGAAGGCTCGCTTCCATTGAAGAACTTGCGGGCATTGATATTCTCTGTTCAGACAAGACAGGAACATTGACTCAAAACAAGCTGACTCTCAGTGATACGGTTGGCTTTGCAGGTGTGGATAATACCAATTATAGTTAAAAGTTGCCGAAAGAATTGCATAGAATACCGATTGGAAAGGTCTCAACACCGGTTTTTTCGGGTACCGTAGGCTGAGACAATCGGCAATCAATAACTAAATTTGGTATAACGAGCAGATTATACTTTCTGGAGCTCTTGCTTCACGGGCTGAAGACAAAGACCTTATAGATTTGGCTGTTATCGGGGGCTTGCAAGACTCTAAAGCTCTGAGTTCCTATCAGGTTGTTCATTTCCAGCCTTTTGACCCTGTTCATAAACGAACTGAAGCCACAATTAAAGACTCACAAGGAAAAACCTTTAAAGTCAGCAAAGGTGCCACACAGGCAATTCTTGAAATGGCAGCAAATAAATCAGATATACAAAATGAATTAGAGAAAACAGTTAATGATTTTGCTTCCAAAGGTTATCGTTCTTTGGGAGTTGCCAGAACTGACGAAAAAGAACAATGGCAATATTTAGGTGTGCTTGCTCTGGCCGACCCGCCTCGAGAAGACTGCAAAGATACCATTACCGCAGCAAAACAAATGGGTGTTAGTGTGAAAATGGTGACCGGAGATCAGGTAGCTATAGCCAAAGAAATAGCCGGTCAAATAGGATTAGGCAAAAATATTCTCGACGCTCAAATGTTCGGTGACACAAAACACCATGAATCGAGCCGATTGGCAGAATCTATCGAAGAAGCGGATGGTTTCGCTCAGGTATTTCCCGAACACAAGTATCATATTGTGGATGTCCTGCAGAAACGAGGGCACATCATTGGAATGACAGGCGATGGTGTTAATGATGCGCCGGCATTAAAAAAAGCCGATGCCGGCATAGCCGTATCGGGCGCTACGGATGCCGCACGGGCGGCGTCAGATATTGTGCTGCTGACACCAGGGCTATCCGTAATTATTGATGCAATAAAAGAAAGCCGGAAAATATTCCAAAGGATGAACAGCTATGCTACTTACCGGATTGCTGAAACAATACGTGTTTTACTGTTTATGACACTTAGCATACTCGTTTTCAAGTTTTACCCCGTGACTGCCGTAATGATTGTTCTGTTGGCTTTACTTAATGACGGTGCTATTCTTTCTATAGCTTATGACAGAGCCAATATTTCAAATGTGCCTGAAGTATGGAATATGCATCGGGTACTTGGAGTTGCCACAACTTTGGGTATTACAGGTGTGATAGCATCTTTTGGTCTTTTTTATCTCGCGGAACACATCTTCAAACTGGACAGGGACACTATTCAAACCCTTATGTATCTTAAGCTTTCTGTAGCCGGACACATGACTATTTTTCTTACTCGTACCCGTGGACATTTCTGGGCGGATCGTCCTTCCAATATCCTTCTTGGTGCAGTTGTTGGCACACAATTGATTGCCACGCTGGTTGCAGTCTATGGCCTGTTTATGACACCCCCTCGGCTGGAGCTGGGCGGCGTTGGTCTGGGGATATGCTTTGGCATGGTTTTTGGTTAATGACTGGATTGAAATTTGGGCACTGCATATCTTCGACCCTAAAAAGCCTGGCCTGTTAACAAAAAAATAATGAATTGATTAATTTCTTTAGGGTATTGTTATGGATACAAGAATTTTTAAATTATCGTCAAAAAATCCTATTATTTCTCCGTTGGACCTTCCGTTTCAGGCAGCGGCCGTACTTAATCCAGGCGCTGCCGAACAAGGCGATGAAATTGTCTTGCTTCTTCGTATCGAAGACCATGCTGGGTTCTCAAATCTCCATATAGCACGCAGCAAAAATGGCGTTACTGATTGGAAAGTCGATCCCAAACCGATACTTGCCTACGGAGAGGAAGACTGGCAGTATGAGGAATGGGGATGTGAAGATGGACGAATCACATTTATACCGGAAGATAAATGCTGGTATATTACTTATACTGCATATTCTCCCAGAGGTGCCGCAGTAGCATTAGCACGTAGCTATGACCTCGTTAAGGCTGAGCGAATCGGACTGATTTTATCACCCAGTAATAAAGACGCTGTTCTGTTTCCTCAGAAATTCGACGGCAGATGGGCAGTACTGCACCGCCCGGATGCTGGTGGTGACGAACATATATGGTCAGCCTACTCACCGGATTTGATACATTGGGGCGAGCCTCACTCAGTACTTTCAGAAGAAGGCGGTGCAGCGTGGGATAATATTAAGGTCGGTGCCGGGCCACCACCTATTCTTATTGAAAAAGGCTGGTTACTTATATATCATGGCGTTAAAGGCTATGGCGGCCATCTGGTCTATCGCGTTGGCGTGGCCTTGCTGGATAAGGATAAGCCCTATAAAGTTATTGCTCGGTCGCGTGAATGGATATTCCAGGCTGAGGCTCCTTATGAGCTTTCCGGTTTAACGCCAAATGTTGTCTTCCCAACCGGACTATTGCTTCGTAGCGACGAGTTGTGGATGTACTATGGAGCCGCTGATACTTGTACATGTCTGGCTATAGCAAAACTGGACGATGTTCTGGCAGTGTTGGAGAAATAAGACGTTAAGGTAACATGGACGAGCGAACACTTACATTTTGGAGTATGCCAATTGGCACTACTTCGGGATTTTTTTCTGCACAGCATGTTGGGCC
Organism: Planctomycetota bacterium; assembly: GCA_043816955.1. Classification (GTDB taxonomy): domain Bacteria; phylum Planctomycetota; class Phycisphaerae; order Sedimentisphaerales; family CAYZTY01; genus JBDRHL01. The sequence goes on from JBDRHL010000134.1 coordinate 7,987, forward strand.
GGATGGAATATTTTTGAAATTGGGATGAAATCACATAATGATGTGCAGGAATGGTCTTAGTAGTGGGTACTTTAACATTTGGTTTCGCACATTGAAGCGGGATGAGATACGGAACAATGGAAGAGCATGTTATGAAAACTAGAGGGCAAAGAGATATTAAAGATGACGGATGCTATGGATAACGCAAAGAATAAGAAGTTATTTGCCATGCGCAGCGGGGAGAATACTGAAGCCATCGACCGGGTGCGGCGGCTCATTAAACGGACTTACTCACGGGCAGCAATCCCTTACCTGGCGGTAGGACTACTACTGATCATTGCTATTGTTGCCGCAGGCCGCGATATCGAACATCACATAAATGCAATCGAGTCATGGATTAAGATGCTTGGCCTATGGGGCGTGTTTGCGTTCATTGGACTGTTTGCCATTGCAACCTCGTTCTTGTTACCCGATACGGTGCTATGTATCATCGCTGGCGCTCTTTTCGGGATGTACTGGGGTTTAGCGGCGGTACTGGCGGGCAGTATGCTGGCTGGGATGATGCAGTTCGCACTCTCACATAAGCTCTTACGAACACGGATACAGCGGACGTTTGAGGCAAAACCGTTACTGGCTGCTATCCAACGCGCCGTTAGTCGTGATGAATTTCGCTTACAGGTACTTTTGCGACTGACACCGTTGAATCCTGCAACAATTAGTTACCTGCTCGGCGCTGCCCGCGTTAGGTTCTCAGGATTTCTGATAGCGTTACTTGCGCTCACACCAAACTTGGTAATCGAGGTTTATTTCGGGCGCGTCGGCAAGCACGTAGCCCGGTTGGCTGGCAGCGATGCACGAATCGCCCATCTGCACGATCTGGTGATCATTGGCGGACTCGCCGTATGTATCGTCGTGATGGTTGTCGTGTCGAGAATGGCCCGCAAGGCTCTCATGCAGGCCGTGACTGAGACTGAAAAAGTGTAATACTTTGGGTTTCGCTCGTGTATTGCGACGGCATATTTCTATTTGTTTTTTTATAAGGCGCCTTAGATGATTTTATCCTGGATAGTAACACATATCGTTATGCTTTTTGGGCTTGTTCTTGGGTTGATGCTAACATCTTATATCCTTCTTCAAAGGCGTTCAGCATCTGGAACCATGGCATGGTTACTTGTGATTATCCTTCTTCCGTACATCGGCGTTCCGCTCTATTTTTTGTTGGGTGGTCGAAAAATGCGACGAAGAGCATCGCAAAAAAACACTATCGGCCTGGAACAAGTTGCCGGACACATTGGAAAAGCCGAGACAAATCCCATCGACCGTTTACTTCAAACCTACAATATTCCGGCAGCTGGGGTGGGTAATAATATAAAACTTTACACGACAGGAGAGGATATTTACAAAAGTTTTATTGAATTAATCGAATCTGCCTCTGAGTCAATTTACATTTCTACCTTTGTTTATGCAGAAGACGATGTAGGCAGGGATATTTTACATCGTCTTGTCGCTAAAGCATCTCAGGGTATTCGTATAAAACTTCTTTTGGATGGCGTTGGATCGCTTCATACACACCGTCATTTTTTCGGTCCGCTTACAAAAGTAGGTGGGCACATATCATACTTCATGCCAGTTTTCCACAGACCCTTTAGGGGGCGAACGAATCTTCGCAATCATCGAAAAATCCTGCTCGTTGATGGCCAGAAAGTTCTTGCGGGAGGAACAAATATCGCAATAGAGTATATGGGTCCATCACCATTGTTAGGCCGATGGCGTGATATTTCCTTTGTTTTGGAGGGGCCTGCGGTTGAATACTATGCCAGTGTATTTGCTTCTGATTGGGAGTTTGCAAGCGGCAAAAGATTGACTGAAGACTCTAAAGGTGTATCTTGCAATTCAGACGTTAGGGAAGGTAGTTGCGTTCAGATAGTCCCCTCAGGACCGGATGTCCCAAACGATGCACTTTATGATTCAATGCTGTCCGGCATATATGCATCACAAGAACGCCTTTGGATTGTAACGCCTTATTTCGTTCCGGATGAATCATTGGTTCAAGCATTGATACTTGCCTCCCGACGTGGTGTTGATGTCAGGATTCTTCTACCCAAAAAATCGAATCACTTTTTGGCGGATATTGTCCGGGGCGAGTATCTCAGAGAAATCCAGCTGGCGGGAGGAAAAATATTTCTTTACCCCGAAGGCATGGTACATGCAAAAGCTCTTTTGATGGATAATGAATTTGTCGTATTAGGTTCGGCAAATATAGATATTCGCAGCCTGTTTTTAAATTATGAAATTGCTGTGTTTATTTATAGCCAAAACACGATCCGTCAATCTGAGGACTGGATTGGCCAGCTTTTCTTAAGTTCGCAAGAAGGGATTACACAGGCATCTCTTGTCCGCAGACTTTTTGAAGCAACAGTTAGAATTTTAACTCCTTTACTTTGAGTTTGTTTTGAGCTTGGTATGCTGAAATATAAATAAACTACTGAAATTAAGAGACTGTAGCGGCAATACAGAGTTTTTTTGATGTAATTTGACCCTTGGTGCCGATATTCCAACATGGAAACGTTAATCTATGTTGGAGGTTATCAAGATGGTTAACCCAACTTTCGCACTTCGGCGGTGAAATTTCGATT
>JBDRHL010000135.1:0-2504 GCA_043816955.1 Planctomycetota bacterium
CCATCATAACAATAATTCAATTCGTCCAAATCTAAATTCTCTGCTAATCTCTTAATTCCTCTCGAATAAACTATTAACTTTCTCTAAATCAAATTCCTCAGGATCAAACTCACCCCCAAGCCATTCAAAATAATGCTCATAATCTTCATGCTCAGTATCCTTCAATATCTCCAACATCTCCTCATATCCCCAGGGCCCTCCACAGTCTTCAACAGGGCATGCCCGCTCTCCTGCCAAACACACCGGGTATCCAGTTCCAACCTCAGCCTCTAATACTTTCTCAATCTCAATCTCATGTCTCCAGTCATCACCAAAATCATATACGTATTCAAACACATCACCTTTAGAGATCAAATCACAAACATTAAACTCCTTGTCTTTATTTACCTTAGTGCCAAACATAGCCTCACCATCAGGATCAGGCTTGCCGTATCTCTGGTTCTTTATTCTAAATTCATGCATATGATAGTTCTCCCAGCCCATAAAGCCCTGTATATATTCATGCAGTTGTAATGCTTCAGTCGGAATTGGACATTTCCTGAATTTGAGTTAGTATGTAAATCAAAGAAAGGAAATGGACATGGCAAACAAACGTAAAAAGTTTTCCCCTGAGGAAAAAGTCAGGCTTCTCCGCCTGCATCTGGTCGAAAAAGTGCCGGTTTCGGACATCTGCGACCAGCACGGCCTTAATCCCAATGTATTCTACCGGTGGCAGCAGCAGTTTTTCGAGAACGGCTCGGCGGCTTTCGAAAAGGCTGGAAAAGGACGTAACGACAGTCAATCTAAAAAGCTGCTGGAAAAAGTTGACAAACTGCAAGCCAAACTTGCCAACAAAGATGAGGTAATCGCCGAGATAATGGCCTCGCATGTGGCATTAAAAAAAAGTCTTGGCGAGGTTTGAACGACTCCTGGGCTCAGCCTGATGTACGCGATGAGGTGGTTGATTATGTGCGTTACTGGTCGGATAAAACGGAAATCAAGGCGACGAAAATGGTGAACTGGATCGGACTATCACGCAGTAAATTTTATAACTGGCAAGGCCGCTACGGCAGGGTCAACGAGCACAATGCCTGGATTCCTCGTGACTTCTGGCTGACGGACTATGAAAGGCAGGCGATTGTTAATTATTATCACGACAATCCCTTGGAAGGCTATCGCAGGTTATGCTATATGATGATGGATGCTGATATTGTTGCTGTCAGCCCTTCCAGTGTGTATCGTGTTTTGACAAATGCCGGCCTGTTAAACCGATGGAACCGCAAGGAATCGAAAAAAGGCACCGGCTTTGTTCAGCCTCTAAAGGCCCATGAGCACTGGCATATCGACATTTCGTACATTAACATTTGCGGCACATTTTACTATATGTGCAGTGTATTGGATGGCTTTAGCCGTTACATTGTTCACTGGGAAATTCGTGAAGCAATGAAAGAATCTGACGTTGAAATCATCCTGCAGCGAGCACGAGAAAAGTTTCCCGATGCCAAACCCAGAATCATCTCGGACAATGGCCCGCAGTTTATCGCGAAGGATTTTAAGGAGTTTATCAAAGTTAGTGGAATGACGCATGTAAAGACTTCGCCATACTATCCGCAGAGCAACGGCAAATTAGAGCGTTATCACAGAACAATCAAGGGCACGTGTATTCGGGTCAATACTCCGTTGTCACTGTCTGATGCGCAACGGCTTGTAACTGATTTTGTGGACCATTACAATAACAATCGTTTGCATAGTGCGATAGGTTATATTACACCAAATGATAAACTTAAGGGCCGAGCGGAAATGATCCTGGCCCAGCGTGAATCCAAACTTGCCGCAGCCAGAGAAGCTCGTAAAGCTAAGAGGAAAGCATCGTAATGAAAAGAATCTTGACAATAATGAGTGAACTGATAACAATGACATTGGTTGGCCAAACGGAAGCAGGCTCTGCAGAGGTGCAACCTGCCAGGGATAGCCAACTCAAGGCGACGAATTGTCGTTGGGGTGGCAGTTTAATACCTGCCATCCCATTTTACGAACAGAGACAATTCAGAGCGTTGCTATGCCTAAAAAAACCTGATAAAACAGCCCCGCCAAAGGCGGGTTCAGTATCTGCCGAAGGCAGGAAAAGTCTCTTAACTGTAAAACGGATTTGTCCAATTCACGCTGAACCAGTACAATCTGGGAAAAATATGTTCTGCTTACACAGAGCCTGCCCTGAGCGCAGCGAATGGGTTGAGGCGGCGTTTAAGAGTTTGAAAAGTGATCTGGCTGTGCGTCCGGTACATCATCATCAGCTTGAGCACAGAGTAGAGGCCCATATATTTGTAGCCTTTCTTGCGTACTGCCTGATGGTTACCTTACGGCAAAAACTACGCTGTTATGCCCCCGGTCTGACGAGCAAAGATGTCCTTGATAAGCTCGGTGCGATTATGATGATAGATGTGCTGATACCGACAACTGATGGCCGAATACTTCAGATGCGCCGATACAGCCAGCCGGAACTTGAACAGAGAATAATATTGGAT
>JBDRHL010000136.1:0-3188 GCA_043816955.1 Planctomycetota bacterium
GGTATGGCAGAGGCATCCGCATTCATGGAAACAACTGGAAGAGCAATGCCGGTATTTATCAGGAGCGTAATGAGGCGTCGTATGCCAGCCGAAGGAAAATGGCAAAAGCGAAAAGTATGGAATTCTTATAGCGCTGTCATACTAAGTTCATAAATATTCTATCGTCCTTTTTAAGGAATCTTACGAAATATTGTACATCCAGCCAAAATTTCCAAAACCAGCATTAACAGCACCCCTAAAGTCCATGGGGCGAAACGTTCTGAATATTGAGCATACTGAATGGATTTGACCTCAGTTTTTTCCAATTCGTTGATTCTCTCAACAATCTTCACAAGTGTTTCAGCGTCATCAGCCCGGCCGTAGAACCCGCCGGTTCTTTCCGCAATTTCCTTGAGCAGGCCTTCATCAAGATTCTGTCCAGTCGGCATCTTATAAGTTCCCAGCGGTGTTTGAATGGTTGTGTAGGCCTTCGCAGAACCAATACCTATTGAATATATCTTTAAGCCCCATTTCTGGGCCAGCTCGGCAGCCTGAAGAGGATCGTACTGACCTGTATTGTTAATACCATCAGTAAGCAGGATAATCGCCTTGCTCTTGATCTTGAAGCCGCTTTGCTGCCTGTTTGTGTTTTGTTCACCAGATTCGATAAGTCCGGCTCTTCGCTGCTGTATTTCTTCTTCAGCCTTTTTCAACCGGGCTGATGCCAAAGCAATTGCATCGCCAATTGCCGTACCATCTTCACTGCGAAGTCTGACAATCTCTGTCTTTTTCAGAAACTCAATCAGGACATTATGACTAAGCACTAAAGGGCAGGTTGTATCTGCAAATCGGGCAAATGTAATCAAACCTATAAGATCACCACTTCTGCCGGTTAAGCCCTTTTTATTACCAGCAATAAAATCAGAAAAAACTTTTTTAACAACTTCAAAACGGTTCAGTTTTTCACCGAAATAATCCATCTCTGTCTGCATGCTGCCAGAGCGGTCAGCCACAACTTCTATAGCCACACCTTCGGTAGAAATTTCCGATAGTACTGTTCCCTTCCTGGGACGAGCAAGTGCCACTATCAAGAGTGCTATGCAAACAAACCTTGCAATTTTCAGCAACGGCCTGAATTTTTGTCGCAGAGAAATCGGACACTGCCGGATATCCTTTAAGCTGGGGAATCTTATTGCTGCCGGCGTTTGCGTTCGCAGCTTAAGATAGACAAGAGCCGGCAAAAGTAAAAGCAATAACAGTACCCACGGAGAATACAATTCCATTTATGCGCTTACTACCTCAATTACTTGTTCGGATTCAATTTTTGGTAACGTCGATTTTTTTCTCATCAGATTTGGTTGTTTCTATAAAATCCTTAACTAAACAGAAGGTTTTCTGGATTTGTTCAGTTGTCGGATTATACCTGGCAAATTTCACTAAATCGCAATGTCTCAGAAATTGTCCCAGTCGGTCCTGGTCCGGTTGGGCAAGCATATTTGCTGAGGTAAGTTCAGCCAAAAACTCTTCTGTGGTTCTCTCAGGAGCTCTCAGTTCAAAGCGATGCTCGATATAATGCCTGAAAATGTCGCTGATACGCTCATAAAATTCCTTCATTTGACCAGCTTTTACCAAATCCTGTTCTATCAAAGCTCGCAAACGGTCATATGCGATCTCATGGGCCGGCTTAAAAATCCTGACTAGGTCCTTAACTTGTTGGCGTCGGCGATTAAACCAGAAAGTTACCCCTGCAATAATAGCAATTGCACATGATGCCCAGAGCCACCAGTAAGAGGGTTCGGCAGGCATGTTAACGACACCCTCTATGTCAGCTATTTTTAATTCGGCTCGCTGCTGGCCCAGGAGCGAAGCGACTTCTATGTCAATCGGCTCGGTTGTAAGCTCGTACTTATTATCTTCCGGGCTGTTTACATCGTAAAATTCAAATGTAAAAGCAGGCAAAGAGTATGTACCTGACAGAAAAGGTTCAAGTCTGTACCTATATGTGCTGAGAATATTGTTATTTTCGTCAAGCTTATTACCTAAATTATCCCAGTCAACGATGCCGAAGTTCTCCAGCACTTTATCTACCTTCGGCATCTTGACCCCCAAACCGGGCTCAACGCCGGCTTCAAGCTCAAGCAACACAATATCAGCGATAGTTATCTTAGCTTTATTCACCCGGACATGAACCGTTAACGGACCTCTCTGAAAATTTTTATCAATCTCAAATTTTTTTTCGGTGTTCTTAGCGGGTGTATCCTTCCTGCAGCCGGCAAAGCCGAACAGCATTGCACAAGTCAAAAGTGCATAAATCACTATGTTTATATAATTGTTTTTTTGCTTTTTACTTACCATTTTCGTTTGGATCTGCCGGGGGTAAATGCAGAGGTATGGATGATAACGTTGTATTTGTCCATCAACTGTTTTATTAATTGCTGTTGTATGTCTCGGGTTTTTTGACCAACTAATTCTGACATTACCTGCTCCCTGACTTCGCCAAAACTTTTTTGTCGTTCGATTGAGTTGGGGTCATCCTCATTTGCCGGCTCTATATATTTATCCTTGTTGGCATTGTAATAGGTTTGCAAGTCAATTTCAGTAATATTGATTTTGCCTGCCAATTCATTATTTATCAGATGCCGGCTCAAAGCACTACGAACCAGGTCCTCAATAATAGTCTTGGCTTCCAGCTGTTCGGATAATTTTTCTTCCAAAGCCTGGCGGTATAATACTTCCTGTGTAAGCCAGGATTGGAGAAAATCCTGTTTGGCCGAGGGATTTTTATATTGATCGAGAATTTTCTTTTTCTGTTCGTTTAGCTGCTCTGTCGTCATAAATGCTTTCATTGGAGCAAGCTGATTGTCAATGGTTCTTTCGAGAAGCGCATCAAGATCGGCCTCGGTGATTTTTTCCTCGCCAATCTCGGCAACTATCTTACTGCCTGCCTTGTCCGACTTTTGGAAACTCGTTCTGTCCATCAATTCGTATCGCAAGGCCGAGAATCGCCGTCAGGCTGTTCATATCAAGCTCCAGCGCTTTCAGGTAAGTTTCATATGCTTCCGAAAAGGCCTCTCTGCGATGGTAAACCGTTCCAAGCCCGCAATAAGCCTCCGCACATCTGCTGTCAAGACGACGAGCCACCTTGAATGCTATTTCCGCATCGCTTAAGTTACTATTCTCCAGGGCAATCAGGCCAAGTCCCACATAAG
>JBDRHL010000137.1:0-2225 GCA_043816955.1 Planctomycetota bacterium
GGTACGAATGGATTACTATCCGGAAAATCCATTGAGAGACATCCCGCCGGTACCGCAGTATTCTTTTGCACCATTTATCTTCTCGCCGGAACAAACCGATCAGATAATCGAGGCGGTCTGCAGACGAATCCGTAAAAAACCAAGGTATTACCTCAAAGATTTGGCTGAATATATCGCTATTTTCCTTATTGCCCGATGTGGACTCAGAATAAAAGAGCCCGTGCGACTTCAACTCCATCATTACCGAGGCCGCGAACGAACCATTTACATTGAAAAAACCAAGTTTGACAAAGACCGTCTCATCCCTGTTCCGATATCTGCGGCCGTAGAACTCGACAACTACCTGTCCGTTCGAGATACCTTTTGGGCTGAAGATCAAAATCCGTATCTGTTGGCCGGAAATCGACAAAAAGGATTAAGTGACACCAGGCTGCGTTTGCTGTTTCACCGGGCAGTCAGTGATATTGGTATTGATCGCCCCAGAAAGATTATTGGTCAAACGGTTTTCGGCTCACCGGTTCCCCATAGCCTGCGCCACAGCTTCGCTGTCAATACGCTAAGGCGTATCAAAGAACGCGGCGGTTGCCCTCAACACGCACTGCCCGTTTTAGCCGTTTATATGGGTCACGTGTCCAGTCCTTTAAAGGTGACTAACAATTACTTTCTCCGCGCAGCGATTAGTTTGGCAGTTGAAACATGCGGATGCTTAGGATCGCCCGTACGCTTTGCCGCTGGTTTTTTAGGACCACGAGGATGTTTTAGAAACCTTGATAGACTCACATTTTTTGATAGCTTTTTCAAAATAGCTATAAATTGCATGTGTGTTAATAGACGGAATTCTTTCCATTCATCTTCGGAAATAGCTATCGCCATCCCTCGATATGTTGCGGATATTTCATCTGCAAGATAATAGCCGGAAACTTTCTCCTCAACAGTCTTCGTACCATGTACGCTGCATAATGCAGCCTTTACTACAGATACCATCATATACGAAACCAACGCTACGCAGAATCCAAAGAGCGCCGCAGGTGGATACCCGAGTGCATTTATTTCCGAGCTAAACCATTTTTCCAATTCTTGAAACGCTGTTTCAATGGTCCAGCGGTCACGATACATTTCCGCGATTCTTTTAGCCCCTGCGGATCTTTTGGATAAATTGGTTATGATAAACATTTCATTGTCGCCGTCGCGTGTTTTCTTTTTTAGCAATACCCGTAATCGCCTGAATCGATGCGCTTTGCCACTGTGATCAATTACCATAATGGGTTGTTCAAAAACTCTCCCAGTTTCAATTTTACCAATCGTTTTCTCTTTCTCAAGTACGGTATATGGCAACTTCCCGTGTTGACGAAAAATAAAATACGCTTCTTTATCGTCGATTGCACATGTAAATTCGATTGTACAAAAATTGCGATCGGCTATCCATAAATCCTTTTTATTAACTGTCGGCAACACTTCGCTCAGTAAAGAACGCTCTTGGGCGTGGCCATCTTCACAAGGAAATACGTTCACAGGAATCCTTAATACAGGATCATAAACAACCAGCGATTTCCCCGGCAGTGCTCCTGCTGCAACCAGCCGTAATTCCTTGATACGATGCTCGGTTGCTTCTATACAGTTGCCATCGAGCAGTTTAACATTGTAGCCGGGTAACGGGGACCTCCGAGTTCCTTTCAAATCCTCTATTACCGAAGCAACAACGCCGGCAGCGTACCGTACCAACTCGGCCGATGTATTGATCTCAATCCCGTTGAGTTTATTGTATACTGATACGACAGACACCGCAATTTCTTCTTTCGATGCCTGATAGGCTGCGTTAACGGATTTTTGGCTACCGCAGACGACCTGACTCATTATGTCAAAGACCGAGGAAAACAATAAATCTTTCGTGTATTGAGCTTCGGCAGTCTTGTCAAACCATTGATCCAACTGCTCGGGGTTCAGAGCACGTTCCATCATGCCACGGGACATGACTGAGACAGGGCTTTTTTCAACGAATCGCTTGAAAACAGGACTAAGCATTTTTTGCACCTCCAAAAGTTATAGTGATATCGGTTACTATAACTTTTGGTGCGTGCATTGTCCAGCATTTTAATTAGGTGTTAATTCAATATGTTATACGCTCATCGCTTAGCCACCTTAAAAGCCCTGATGTAATAAACGTGAAGCCGGATTCGTTGTGAGATGGGGGTGGATTACGCCGACAAAGGAGAGAAATCTAAACA
>JBDRHL010000138.1:0-2049 GCA_043816955.1 Planctomycetota bacterium
CATTACCAACACCAAAGGCCAAAACTGTCCTGGCCCTTCCTGTTGAGGTTTTTGTTACATTCATTGAGAATCTCCGGGTGCGTTCATTGTTATTTCGACCCTGCCGCTTTCAATGCTTGGAAATACCCGGATGATTATTTCGCCATCAAGAACACTGATTTCCTTTGTAGGTTCGGATTTCTGGCCAGTCGTATCGGCAGCCAGCCTAACAGGCTTACCAGGATACGCATTGGCCCAGAGCAGATACTGCTCGGTAAGTTGCCCTTCCCAGATGGCTCGGCCCGTAGCAAAGGCTATTTTATAAACACCTGCAGTTATTCTGTCGATGCCTTTAGTGCCTGGAACCTTCGTGAATGTAATCGATTCAAATGGTTTATTGTCACGCGATATTAAGATCTCAATACTTTCAGGTACCTGGCTCAATTCTTCTATTTCGGTGGCAAGTTGGTCATATTCTTTTCGCCACTGCGGGTTTGATTTGATAATACTCAGGGCTTTCTTTTTGTCTTCGTCGCTGCCTTCGAAAGTATCGGTCGCTAATTCGACTATTAGCTGCTTTGCAATTTCGGCTCTAAGCTGGTCGCCTGTTCCCTTCTTTTTGGTTTGCTCGTTTACAGTATTCATAAACTGCTGGAACTGTTCAAAGCCCTGCTCATAGCCAGGCTTTGTCCCTAATGATTCTATCTCCTCGAAGGCCTGCTTCAGAGATTGTTCAGTATCTTTTTGCTTTAGTGCCTTTGCTATGATTGATATAAAGTACAGTTCGTTACCCATTTTAAGCTCCGTTTCTTCTTCGAGCATTACTACTCTTTAAGACCTTCTCTACACGACTCAAAATACCGGTATCCTCGGCAACCCTCACAAACACCGGATGTCCCGCGAGAGTCTGGGCGGTATTGAACCACAGATCCGGAATTGGATAGTCCCGGCTTTTGCCGGACTGCGTCAGCCAGTTACTCCCTGCAAATCGAGAGAATGTCGTCTTGTTTATTCCGAAGTTCTCGGCGACCTTCACAACCTCATATTCTCCACGGGCCAGGCAATCAAAAACCTGACGAACCAACTGCCGCAGCTTTTCCTTGCCTAACTGTTGTATGGCATCCCTTTGAACCTCGATATTCTCAGCCTTCTCCTGGGCAACCACATCAGCAAGACCTTTGACAGTTATCTCCTGCTTTATTTGAGGCCCAAAATCAGGTGGATCTGCCACAATCGTGTTTTCTTCTATATCCTCAAGAGAAAGAATGTTTCGTTTTCTTGTGAGATCGTCAATTATATCCTGTACCCTGTCTCGCTCGCCAGGCCGTGTTAGGTCAACATCCGGGATATTGTCAGCCAGCCATCTTCCTCTCTGGCGGCCTTCTATATCTACCGGCAGAAAAATCTCCATAGTATGGCCGTTTACCTGCCAGAGATACCGTGTTGTCAGTTCCCTGTCACTTCGACTGCATTCCTGGCAGGACAGCCGAAAATGGCGAACTATCAGATTTTGCAGTAATTTAGCCACTTCTCTTTCCTTATCATCATCACGATAGCGGAACTGGCTATCTGTTGTCTTTGCGGCCTGCTTTATGAAGGCCTCATAGTAATAGCGGCAGTTTGGGCCTTCCAGTTTCACCTCGGGACAATTATTCTCCGGATTTGGCAAATTATTGAACTTGCTGATAGTCAGATCGTAGGCTTTTTCCAGTATTTCTGACTCTCCATTACACCACCGGCGGGCTTGCCTGCTCTGACGCAATTTGTCCGCAAATTCAGCCAGGCGGAACGGTTGGTTGTTATGGTAATAAAATACCCTGCGGTTATCGTGCAATTCCCGCAAGGCTTTACTATCGCTGCTGCGGGCGATAAGTTCGGCCAATCTTAACAGGGTCAAACGTCCGTACATTTCAAACCTTCCTGTTTTACCATAACTCAAGCCACAAACAGAAGAATACACAACTCGTTTGTGTGCCTTATGATAACCCAGGAAGCGGCAAAATGCAACGATTCTCTACGTGCTCAATCTCGAAAGGAAATTTGAGAAACGAACTGCAGTTGAAGCTCTTT
>JBDRHL010000139.1:0-2536 GCA_043816955.1 Planctomycetota bacterium
TTTTACGACGCCATCAATTTTGAGCACAGCTATAATTATTGACAATATATAATACGATTGATAAATAATTATAGCGATTTTTAAAAACAGCATTTTTATTTGTTTTCTTGTGGATATAGTAAATTTTTCTTTATGGGAAAATATCATTTATCACTTAATATAAAAGGAGGTAAAAAATGGACAAGAAAAAGCTTAAAAAAATCCTGGCAGGAATTAGCATGGCAGGCTTACTGGCTACTACCAGCTTGACATTGTTTGGTTGCGCCACAGATGGTAATGACACAAAGGTGGAAGACGTAAAGACAAGTTGTAGTGGCGGAAAGACAAGTTGTAGTGTCGGCGGAAAGACGAGTTGTGGTGGCTAACAGCGATTAAACTGAAACTCATCTATCTTATTCACAGCCTATTCTATTCCTAAAGACACCGCCATATTTCATGAACGTGCGAGGCGGTTTGCGGCCTTGAGAGGTATCTGGATGCTGAGATCTTTTCAGAGAGAACTCGAGGAGATATATCCTTCTTGTTGTTCTTTCATTGAGCAAAATGCATGGGTTCAGATAATAGTGTTGTGCTCTGAGGTCTCTGATCCGGATTCCCTGCCGGATAAATTATTATTACATTCGGAAGAGCTTGGGCTACCCGGCTTTTTACCCGAGCTCTCCCGGCTGGAATTGGCTGTCCATAAGGTCTCTACAGATAAAATAGAACTACCAGAAGAATTAGATCAACATACAATTAATCCTACCGTTCAGTTACTTCAGCTTTCCTGGAAAAACCTGTATTTAGTTTTAAATCAAAGCGAGAAGACATCTTCTGAAAAACCTGAACCAGGAGAAGAGTACGTCCTTGTATGGAAAAATCCTAAGACCAAGGAAACTAAGGTTCAGAAAGCATCCGAAGAAGACATCCTGTCTCTCAAAATGATTGCCGAGAAAATAACGCCGGAGGAAGTTGCAGATGCCGGCAATCTGCCTATCGGAGCAGTGGATGCAGCGATTGACAGGGCCGTACGCAAGGGGCTTGTTTTTGCCCCTCGTTCACTTATCCGGCGTGATCCTTTGTGTTATCCGACATATGAGAATACAGATGAACGTTTTCTGTCATCACCCTCCTTTGCTTTTCAATGGCATATAACTCAGGCATGTGATCTCCATTGCAAGCATTGTTATGACCGAAGTGCGAGATCTCCGCTGAAACCGGGGAAAGCCATTAATATCCTTGACGACATGCGTGTTTTTTGCAGAAGCAGAAATGTTAAAGGGCATGTTACTTTAACAGGAGGGAATCCGCTTCTGTATCCGCATTTTTTAGAAATATACAAGGGTGCTTCAGAGCGTGGTTTCAATATCGCGATACTCGGAAATCCAGCTTCACGCAGGCAGATTGAAGATATACTTGATATTAAGCGCCCGACTTTTTTTCAGGTCAGCCTTGAGGGTTTGCAACAACATAACGATACGATCCGGGGTACAGGTCATTTCGAGCGCATAATTGAATTTCTACAAGTACTCCGCGACCTCAAAGTCACATCAATGGTAATGCTTACCCTTACAAAAGACAATATTGATCAGGTGTTGCCTCTTGCCGAAATGCTTCGAGATTTAACTGATGACTTTAGTTTCAACCGTCTTTCAATGGTCGGCGAAGGAGCCAGTCTTCAGCTCCCTTCACATAATAAATATATCTCCTTTCTGGAGGAATATGTGAAGGCCTCTGAGAATAATCCAATTATGGATCTAAAAGACAATCTTATAAGCATTGTGCTCCACAATAAAGGCGCTCGGCAATTCGGCGGGTGCACGGGTTTTGGATGTGGTGCGGCATTTAATTCCATAGCGGTTCTTCCTGACGGTCAGGCTCATGCCTGCCGTAAATTTCCTTCCCTTATCGGCAACGTTTTGAAGCAGAGCATAGAAGAAATATATGAGTCTGATATAGCTCAACGTTACAGGATGGGCTGCAAAGCTTGTCAGCCATGTATTATCAGACCTGTTTGCGGGGGCTGCCTTGCGATTGCTCACAGCCACGGCCTCAATATTTTTGAGGAAAAAGATCCATACTGCTTTATGAATATGTCTCAGGAGCAGTAATATCTTAATTGCCGCAGCCGGATTAATTCTTACTCAACTACTCGATATCGAAAAATATGACAATTTGAAACCCTTCGAAATTCCTGATATTATTGAATTTGCTGCGTTGCAGAGCGCTTACGGCGGGAAACAATTATATTCAGTAACATCTTCACAGGAAACAACTTATGTTGATGAATTTAAAATTTTTAAAGATAGCATTCTGTTTATTGATTATATTGACAACAGGCTGTGCTTCTTCAAATGAGAGGGATGCATTTGATCGATTTCACGAGGAAGAGCGCAATTCATACATTGATGTAGATAAATCTCAGGTGTCAGATCAGCTTTCTGAGATTGACGAAAATTCCACGCCGGCAGACTATCTGGCATATGCCGCACTCAACAATCCAGGACTGAAGGCTTCTTTTTACCAATGGAAGGAAGCACTGGAAAAGATAACACAG
>JBDRHL010000140.1:0-58848 GCA_043816955.1 Planctomycetota bacterium
CTGAACACCAACAAAATAGTTTTTCTCTTTCAGATATTTTTTTACTTTTTGCTCTCACCCAAATATGGAGCAAAAATAAAAAAATATCATCTACTTTTCAAAGAGCTGGAGCCAGCAACTTTTATCGTACCAACTCCTTAAAACAATCTGTTAAAACAGGTTCCGAAACAAACAGACCGGTATATCGGGACTACATTTTTAATGCTCTTCATTCTGCCCGCCGGTTTTCGAAGGCGTTTCATAATTGGTAAACATCCTGCCCAAGAGCCTATGAATACTGTGCTTGGAGTCCAGGCTGCCCATTGTCAGCACATCTTCTAGCTCGCCTTTGTCGAACCATAATCCATGATTTTTGCGACATTTGTCAATTAACAGACTATCTGAGACAAGAATTTTTTGCATTTTTTTTAAACAAATCGGACATCTTCTCAGAATTTCGCCGCAGGTATCAGGTGCTTTCCTGAACGAAGCCAGCAGATTTTTCGCTTCATCAGCATCTTCGAGCAGAAGTTCCAGTTCTCCGGCATCCAGCCAGATCCCTCCGCAATCGATGCAGAAATCAACTTCTATTTGCTCAAGCTCAAGCACAATCATGGCATTTTGGCAAACCGGGCAGTCCACAATTCGGACCTCCATAAGGTGTAATCACAAGCCTAATATTAGTTTCACTGTGCCGGTTAGTCAATAGGCATGTTGCTGAAGCATAATAAATAAGGGCTGATGCCCTCGAAGAAATCGAGCCACCAGCCCTTTATAACTTTGATATCGCACAGCAGTTAAGCTTGTTCTGCTCGCCGCTGCTTAGGAGTTCGGGTCATATTCATCGGCTCCCATATCAACAACGCTATTGCCGTCCTGAATGCCGTCAATAACCCTGTTATCTCCATCGATGTCATACTGTCCGCTGTAATCTCCATTTGGATCACCCATATCAATGCACGGCGAGTTAGGAGCAATATGGCAGTTTTCATTGTTCGGATCAACAAACAGCGGGTTGCTGCTGATGTTGCCTGTGCCTGCATCACCATCTTCAACGCACGAATACGTTGCGCTGCAGCCAAATAGATCATCGTTGTTGTCCCAGACAATGCAGTTAGCTATGCTGGGAGCATTTGATCCTGCGAAGGATATCCCGCGTTGTATGTTTCCTGTCAGTGTATTGTTAGTTATAGTAACCGTTGAAGACGGCAGAGTTATGAACATTCCGAACACGCTGTTGTCAAATATCCAGTTGTTTTTGACCTTCGGAGTGTTTGCAATGGAAAACCATATTCCATGTGTGTCATTTCCATAGATTTTATTGTTATATATCTCCGCCGAGCCGCCAACGCACCATATTCCGAATATGGCACTGTCTCTGATTATGCATTGATCAATAACCGGGGAGGAGGAGTTCTCGCATCGTATGTTTGCATTTGAAGCGTTTTGAACGGTTACGCCTGTCAGGATTGAGTTAGCATCTTCGCCACATGCAAACAGAACTCCATATATTGAATTCGGCTCGATGATTGTGGATTCAACAACATCCCAGTCATTCGGGTTTGATCCTTTTATGGTGATCTGTTTGTCGTTAAAGTCAATCGGCTCATAGTGTATGCCGCTTTTAATTTCGATGACGTCACCGCCATTTGCGTCGTTAATCGCATTCTGAATGCTCGGATAATTCACATCCCGGGTAATGTTTACCGCGCGCGTCAGGTCCGTTAGTGTGCCGTTTACTTTGTTAGCATCGTAACTTACCAGGTTGGCGTCGGTATCCACAATCAGTGTCCCGTTCTCATTATTAAGCGAGTACTCGTATCCATCTTCCTCATGTGCTGCACTGGTTCTATCCGTCACTATATCTGAGTATCCCCAGACCTCGATAGTGCCGCCGCCTCTATTTAATATCCCATCCACTTTTACTCCTGCCCCATCATCATTAGGATCACATGGGTCATCACCGCTGCTTTCTATGCCTGTAACCGCTATCTGGCAATCCCGAACGATTGCACATCCCAGGGATGAGTTATCGCTTACACCATAGCTTTTGCCGCTGAGAAGCCCGCAAACTCGCAGTGGCCGACTAGTTGATGGACCAGATACTGATGTAAGCTCCAGATCCATCTGGACGTCTGAGATCAGCACGGTTTCATTTGCATCAAGCTGCAGATGTATGCCGTAAAGTCCCCCATAGTTAGGATCGTAGCAATCTGATGCAATTCCGTGAATACAGACTCCTTCTATTATACCTGGACCTCTTGCGTAAATTCCGCCAGGACTTTCGATATTAGTGGTGCCTGCCGAATCCTGAGGATTTAAGTCGCAGTTGTAGACATCAAAGATGTTCCACGCCCTTATGCAGGAGGCATACATACTGGAGACTATACAATTCTGAACAGTTAAACTGTTGGCTCCTTGTGCCTGGTCAATAGCAAGGCGTCCGCTGTTGACTATGCAATTGTCCATAACCGAGTTATTAGACAGAAGCACGCTGTTTTGCCTGTTTCCGTAATGCTGGACTTTTAGATTGGCAATTATATTGTCGCCATCTCCTTTTATTCCCGGCTGGTACATGTCACCCCATCCGTAAAGGGCGGTATGCCTTATCTCGACGTCGTTTATATCATCCTCCATGCCGATCAGGTCACAATGTGCGGGCAGGTTATGTCCATTCGGATCATAATAATTGTTTAGATGTTCAAGGTAATATCCTGTGATTCGTTCTGCATATAGCGATATGCAGCCTAAATTATTAGCATCCAAACCAGGGGACTTTGCGTTCATTGCAACGATCGCATCGTTAATTGTGTCGTAATCTGAGTTGGCATCATAGCCGGGCTCATTCGGATTCATATTGACGGTCAATACATAAGTGTAACTTCTCGCGGCATAGGCCGAAATTGCCACTGCCAAAACCATAATTATCGAAAATGTTATTTTCAAATGTCTTTTCATAATCATTTTCCTTTCCTTTTTTTTGTTAATTTTTTTTCTGAATGATAAAGGAATAAAACAAGATTCTTCGCCGGCCGCCGGCGATTATTGTTCCACTTCCATAGGCATCACCTCCTTTCTTGCCAAGACCTTCTTCTTAAAGCATTTGCAGAACCATTAAACAATATCATTGCCTTTGGGAACCTGTATGGATAGTAAATGTTTGGTAAAGTTCTTCTGCCTGGACATAATTGTCGGTATCAGTCTTAGACGGCTACCAGCCAGCCAATTGCTTACGGCAAAAGCCGGTCTTGCCGGGGTAATCTGCACATCTACTTTTCCGCTTGACTTGTCTGCTGTTCATGGGCTAATATGTATATAGTGCAGATATCACATCTGTAATGTGCAAAGAATTTGCGAAGAGTTTGTTATGATAATTGATTGCCATACACATACCTTATATCCGTCGGTACCGGGTGGGGCGGGTGATCTGGTCGAAGCATGTGAGAAACTTGACGGCTGTATTGTTCTTGCTGTACCCAATGAGAAAGGCAGCAGCGTTGCGAACAAACAGCTAAGCGGCTATGTGTCTGGGCGCATCACTAAAATGTATGGTTTCGCCCTGGTTAACCCTCTGTGCGACTCTGTTACACTCAAAAGTATCGCCGCTATTCGAGATGATATGCTGCTCAAGGGGCTTGTGCTGTACTGCTGCGGGCAAGGCTTTCATCCTGCTCACAGCAGGGCGATGCGTGTTTACGAAGCCGCAGAGGAATTGTCGCTTCCGATATTTTTTCACAACGGCCCGCCCCTTGAACCGGATGCCGTGCTTGATTACGCCCAGCCGTTTCAGCTCGATGAGATTGCACGGAAGTTCAAATCACTCAAGATGGTTATAGGCAATATGGGTGTTCCCTTCGTCGAGCAGACCGTCTGTATGGTCTCAAAGCACCAAAACGTCTATGCTGATCTGACGATATCCCCAAGCCGTGTCTGGCAGTTGTACAACATCGTCATAAGCGCATCTCAGCATAATGTGATGGAGAAGCTTTTGTTCGGCAGCGGTTTTCCATCCGGCAACGCCGGCGCCTGCATGGAGGCGCTGCTCGGATTCAACAGGCTGCTGGCCGATACCAACCTGCCGACCGTACCGCGAGGAAATATCCGCAGCATTATTGAACGCAACACGCTCCATGTACTCGGGATTAAAACCGATGGGGGCTGAACAGTTTACAGGGAGGTAAGCTGCAATGGCTGAACTTCTCGAAGAACAACGGGAAAACTGGGGTTCTCGCGGCGGATTCGTACTTGCCGCGATAGGCTCTGCCGTAGGTCTTGGAAATCTTTGGGCGTTCCCTTACAAGCTCTATTCCTTCGGCGGCGGGGCGTTTCTCATTCCGTACATGATCGCGCTTTTTCTGGTCGGGATGCCCCTGATGATCCTGGAATTCAGCCTGGGACATTTTACCCAGCGAGCGGCTCCGGATGCCTTTGGTACATGCAACAGGCGTTTCGAGATTGCCGGCTGGTGGGGCATTATCTTTGGTTTTGTCATTGTAACTTACTATCCGGTGATCCTTGCATATTGTTTCAGTTTCCTGGGCTTTAGTATAAAAGGGATACTCAGCGGTGGTGCGCTGCCCTGGTCAGGAGAAGGCATTGAGGGCGTTGAAAAGGCCAAAAGCTTCTTCAACAATTATCTTGGCTACAGGCCCGGCCCGAACCTTGGACCAATCCAGTGGAATATAGTCCTGCCTCTAATCATCTCCTGGTTTGCGATGTACTTGTGTATCTTCAAGGGTGTCCGTCTGGTAGGCAGGATTGTCTGGCTGACCGTGCCTCTTCCATGGCTTATGCTGCTTATTCTGACAATTCGCGGCTTGACACTTCCCGGCAGCATTAAAGGGCTTGCGTACTACCTTGACCCTGTATGGTCCGAGCTGGCAAAACCCACGACCTGGAGATACGCCTTTGGTGCGGTATTTTTCTCGCTCAGCCTAGGTTTCGGTGTCATGATTACATACGCCAGTTTCCTCCACAGGCGAAGCGATTTGAACAATAATGCTGTGGTTGTCTCTTTAGCCGATTTTGCGACCAGTTTTGTTTGCGGCTTGGCTATTTTCGCCACTTTGGGTGCGATGGCCCATATTACCACAATGGAAGGAACACCCGTACAGGTTGAAAACGTGGTTGACCAGGGACCCGGATTGACTTTTGTGGCCTTTCCCTATGCACTTGCCCAGCTTCCATACTCGGCATGGTTTAGTTTCATATTCTTCTTTGCCCTGTTGACGTTGGGAATTGATTCGGCGTTTTCGATTACAGAGTCTGTCTTGGCAAGTCTTGTCGATAAAACCGGCTGGCCCAGGGCGATAGTGCTGCCGGTGATGAGCATGGTGGGACTTTTACTGGGCCTGGTCTATACAACGCGCAGCGGGCTGGACTGGATATTTACCATTGACGGGTTTGTCAATGGCAGCTGGGGGATTGTTTTCATGGGACTGCTGGAGTGCGTTGTGCTTGGCTGGCTTTACCGGGTAAATCAGCTCAGACGCCACGCAAATGACCGCAGCGACTGGCGTCTGGGCCGCTGGTGGGATTACCTTATCCGAATCATAATCCCGATCATTCTCGGATCGCTTTTCCTGTGGAACTTATTTGATGACTTCACACAACAGGGTGGCTTTTTTGTCAACAATGACTCAAAGCTGATTGTGCCTAATATTATTGGAATGGCGGTGATTGTAATTGTCCCGGTTTTATCGCTGCTGATAAGCGTATGCAGATGGCGAGGGCGGCCTGAACCGGCTGAGATGCCTGAACAGGCGCAGACAGCCAGGGGAAAACTTTCCGGAACAATTGCTCTTATTTTTTCGCTGATCCCGATTCCTGTAATTGTTTTTGTTGCCTGCGGCCTGGTGCAGGATTCCATGCACCTGGCCGGACACATGCTTATGCTTGTGTGTTTACTCCTGGCAATCGGTGCGGTGCTTTCAGGCAATAACCAGTTGGGTCGCTATGACACATCAACGACACGGGCATCCTGGCTGGGGCGATGGGCAGGGCTCCTCGGAGTGCTTGATATTAGCGCTGTCGTCGCAGTTTACCTGATAAATCTTACCAGGTATCATACATGGACATCTGAAAAAGTTGTTACCGACGTTGAAAAGCTCAGCGGTATTTCGTATATAATCCTTGCGATAGTACTGCTGCTGATTATAGGCGGACTGGGCTGGTGTTTTTACCGTGCTCTGACGGCGGCAAGCAAAAGCAACGAAATACAGACCCCGCAAGCCGTTGGCGACGAGCAGTAAGCGTACTCATGCTGTTCACACGGTTTGGTTGGTTTATCAGGGGTCCAAACTCATTTAAAGCCGTCAACCTTGCCGTTGCTGTACTTCTCACACGCCTTTTCAAGGTCAACGCCATTTATATTGGCCAACGTGCACAACCATGCCAGGACATCGGCAAACTCTTCATGCTTGTTACCCGCATCGTCACCAGCTAGCGCTGTTGCCAGTTCACCGATTTCCTCGATGAACCACATGAAAGTTGCAGGAGTTCCCCTTTGCCGGTCACGATTTTCGTACGTCGCCGAGATAAGGTTTTGAAATTCTCTGATATGCATCAGTCGTCAGACAGCTTATCCAGGCAGTACGTCGGAGAGCTTGCCCTTTTCGAATACTGCCCTGGCCTGATTTGCCGCGTCGGTGCAGATTTTCTCCATCTTCAGGCTGAACGGTTCGTTGTTTGTCTGCTCGCCGAGATGCATGCTCGTAACCATTGGACCATCCACAGCTTCGATGATCTCAAGCATCGTGATGTTTTCAGCGGGCCGGGCAAGGAAAAATCCGCCGCGAGGGCCTCGCTTGCTGCGAAGCACATTTGCCCTGACAAGCTGCTGCAGGATCTTGAGCAGATATTCCAGCGGAATGTCATACTCCTTCGATATTCTCGCAGCCAGAACGGCGCCGTCCTTGTAATACTGGGCTATGTAGCCCACTGCAACTAATGCATAGCCTGTTGATCTGCTGATCTTCATCACAAATCTCCTAACTATTTCAAAATACTAAACGGTTCAGTAAAAACGCCCCCACTAAATGTCAAAAACAGGCTTTTTCTTCCCTGTTCATTTTTCAAATTTCCGATTTTCCCACCTTGAAACCAAACATCCTATAGTTTCTACAGAATAATATTATCTCCACAATAGTTTGAATTACAAGGATTTCTTTGCAGAAAGCAAAAAATTTTTCTGCTATGCCGGAAATAGCCAAAAAACTTGACATTTGCACAATATTCGCCTAATATTCAACACAAATTTGCTTTTTGGAGATTAACATGGCAGATATAAAACCGAGAATCAGCGTCGTTTATCGAGATGGCGTAGCGGTTGGCACCCTTGCCGATGAGAAGATACTCGATGAAGTGGATATTAAGTCAGTCGAAGAGTCAATTATGTCGCTTCTCGAGAAGTCCAAGCCGGTAAAGCTGCTGCTGGATTTTTCAAATGTGAAGTTTTTTTCCAGTGCGATGCTCGGCGTATTGATTCGGGTCAGTAAGCACGTATATGAAGAGCACGGCCGGTTGAAGCTTTGTAATATTAACCCGAGGATCATCGAGATTTTTAAAATCACCAGGCTCGATAAGGTATTCAGCATCGAAGACGATATAGACAAAGCCCTTGTAGACTTCCGGTGAGCTGCTGCCTGCCATTTGGAAAAAGGTTGATGAGTATATGGTAATCTGATGGTATCGGAACCTGCGATCAGCCGATCGATAGTTGTAGAAAGCAAGGCCTCATCTCTCGAGAAGGTCTACAATGAAGTGTTTGCTCATGTACAGGCGAATCACTACAGTTGCGATGACATCTTTGGCATCCATCTGTCAATGGAGGAGGCTTTTGTCAATGCCGTTAAGCACGGCAACAGGGCCGATGCGACCAAAAAAATTAAAATAGATTATTCCATAACAGCCGAAAAAGTCGAAATATCCATTACTGACGAGGGCAATGGCTTTGATCCCCGCTTCCTGCCGGATCCGCGGGTTAATGAAAATATTTACAAGCCCGGCGGAAGGGGAGTGTTGCTTATACGGTCCTTTATGGATCTGGTAGAATACAATCGAAAAGGCAACTGCGTACGTATGGTCAAATACAGAGGATCAGCCCACAAAAGTCAAACTACCTGTAAGGAACAAGGTATCGAAACTCTTTGAAAACCATCGGCTGTGGAAAGGGTTGAAATGGTCAGATGTTTGTTGTTTGTATTACTTGTGATGGTATCTTTCTGGCTGTCCGGCTGTGTCTACAGCGACGAGCCTATCCCGGAAATCATTACAGAATCCGGGCCGTACATCATCAGGCCTTTACCCGGCGAATCGGTTGAAATTACTCCGCCCGCCCCAATTCCACAGTTACCCACTGAGGGGGGTATCCCGTCAGGTTGGATTCCTGAAAGGGAGGACGCCAGAAGATGGAAGGGAATAGTAATACACCATTCCGATAGCTTCTACGGCAGCGCAGCACAGATGGACAAATACCACAAATCGATCGGCTGGGACGGCCTTGGATACCATTTTGTCATTGATAACGGTGTCTACAATAACGGTTATGGCAAGCCCGACGGTCTTGTCGAAGTCGGATACCGCTGGCGCAATCAGATAGAAGGTGCTCACTGCCGGGTTAACGGACGTGATAATAATTATTGGAATGAGCATACCATTGGTATCTGCCTGGTAGGTGATTTTAATAAAAGCTACCCAACTGAAAAACAGTGGCAATCCGCTCTGAAACTCGTGCGTTTTCTCCAGAAACGCTACAGTATACCCACCAATAAGATAGTGGGCCATCGTGATGTCAAGCCCACCGACTGCCCGGGCAGGAATTTTTCCATGACCCGTTTCAAGGCCGGCCTTGGATACTGATTTTTTCCGGCGGCATACTTACTTTTTTCCCTCAGGCCAAGATGGCATCTGTCGAGATGTATGTCCGATAACAGCGGCCTGGCTGCCGAAAAAACCTGCCGCAGCATAAAAAGTGTGCGATTATAACATTTCCCGCAAGCGCTCCCCTGATTTAGTCGAAAACTTTGGTGGTATCGATAGTTCTAAATAAGGGAGCACGACATGTACGACTCACTGTCTTCACCCGGCTCTATACTTAACGAACAAACCGCCAGGCAGGTATTCGACATCCTGCCTCAACCTGATTGGCTGATGGTAATCATTGGAAGCGATGGCAGTTGCTGGCCCAGTGACTCGAACGCATTCCAGAACTTCGATACCGATGTCATCAAACAGCTTTGTTCGAGGATAGACGACGGCGAAGAGCCTGTGATCCGGCAGATTGGCCGGTATGCTGTTATCATCACAGACCTTGCTGCCGAGCAAGTCAAATGCGGTTATGTCATGATCGCGCTGCAGAGATACGACATGGAATGGCTGATCGACAATACCGAGATTTTCGAGTTTATACTCGACCAGGTAAACCTTATAACCAGGCTTATCGAAAAAAACAACCACCTCTACGAGCTGCAATTAAAAATGTCAAGTGGAACTGCACGGGAACAGGTTAATTAGCCTTGACGACCGATAGTGGTTAACAAGCGTCATACCAAGCAGTTGTCAGTCCTGCCGGTAATTTAGGTTGATTTACTCGCCGTAAATGCTATAATTTGACCGTAGTTAGCGGTTCGGGTCCGGAGGCTGGGAAAAATCCGGACAGCGGGCCTTTTTACGGATAAGGTAAACAATGAAGTTCAAGGTATTCAAACAAGGAAATGCTGCTGACGAATTTTCCCTGTGCGGTGTCTATCTTTTCGGTCCGGAAGGAATTCCAACTCGTTCGGCTGGTCCGGTTACATTCAAGGACGGGATTATCCAGTGCACCAAGCGAAATACCGAGGCGGCGGGCATAGCTTTGCTCTGGCCGATCGAAGGGTTTGGAAGGATACTTTTGTCCACAACCAGGCTGCCGGACAAGGATATACTGTATAATCTAAATGTTGAGCTGGCACGCGCAAAGCTGATGCAGATCACCACAAAGCGCGAAGACTGGTCATTATTTGATGATTCGAACGATTCGAACGGCACGGGGCATGAAGCACAGAACTTTTTCATTCAGGCAGTTCAGAATATCTCAGAACCTCCTGTAGCTGCAAAACTGGCTGATGAATCTCTCTCAAAGGCTATGGTATTTGGTGAGGAACTCACCATCAGACATGCTGAGATGTGTTTTCAGGCAAGACTTAAAAGCCGTAACTTCGGCAGGGGAAGTCTGGGCTGCTGTATAGATCCGAAGCGGATCACAGAGCCCGAGTATCTGGAAAAACTGACCGGTACATTCGGTTTTGTTACCGTTCCGATAAACTGGGCTCAGATCGAGCCATGGCGCGGAAACTGGAATTTTACCATGATCGATAAGTGCGTGGAAGTTCTGCGTCGAAAGAGACTGGCAATCTGCATCGGGCCGCTGCTGCAGTTTTCCGCCCGGGATGTACCCCAGTGGCTGCTCGCCGGAGAAGGCGGTTTTGAAAAAATTCGTGAGGCTGCCTTCCAGTTCGTTACAAAAATCACCAGCCGATATTCCAAACATGTGCACGCATGGAAGGTCGTAAGCGGGATTAATGCGATGAATTGTTTTGGCTTCGGCTTTGAGCAGGTGCTCGAGATAACACGGGCAGCAAGTCTGGCGGCCCGGGGCACCAGCGACAGGTCTTTGAAAATTATTGAGATTACCTGTCCCTGGGGAGAGTATTACGCCGACAGCCCCAATACAATACCGCCTCTGGTATATGCCGACATGGTCGTGCAGAGCGGCATCGGTTTCGATGCTTTTGCCCTGCCGCTCGAATTCGGCAAAAACCAGCCCGGAATGCATCTTCGCGATCTGATGCAGGTATCTGCGGTTATTGACAGGTTTGCTTCCCTGAACAGGCCCCTGCATATCACCGCTGTTGCAGTGCCTGACAGAAACGGCTCGGGTGATGATAGCTGCGAAAAGGCGGGCTTGTGGCATAGCGGATGGGATGAGTCCCTGCAGGGCCAGTGGACCGAACAGTTGTACAAAATTGCCCTGAGCAAACCCTTTGTTAATACCGTCACATACTCCGATTTTGCAGACATCCCGGATCAGAAGATAACCGGTTGCGGGCTGTTGACCGGGCAGTTGACACCTAAAAAAGTCTTTCGGGTCATCGGAAAGCTTCAGAAGTTGATTATGAACAGGTAACAGGAATTAGTATATCAGACAGATAAATTGCTTGATACCTTGGACAAAAATCAGATTCGGGTTTTGAACTTCGGTTTTCTCATTGCTGCGGCTGTCTGTGCAGTGTTAACCATTTTTTTCGCCACACAGTACTTCCTGCATTCTCTGCCGGTCGACGGGCAGTTTGCTACGGGCAGAATAAACCCGAACTATGCATCGGTCGAAAGCCTGGTAAGGCTGCCGGGAATCGGGACAACCCGGGCAGAAGCGATCGTTCGTTACAGGCAGGATGTTGTCGGCGACAGCAACTGTCAGATTGCTTTTCGCGATTGCAACGATCTGGTCAAAGTCAGTGGGATAGGGCCGAAAACTGTCGGGAAAATATCCCGATGGTTCATTTTTAACTGATCCGGTTTAATAGCCGTGAAAGATTATCTAATGCAAATTGGAAATTCGAAAGGTTTGCTGAACAATGAGTGACTGGCAGATTAATAAGCCGTTAGGAAGGTGTTTCGGGACAGGCAGGGACATCGGGCCTGATGAGGAATATTATGCCGCTCTTGTGGAAACTGCCGAGGGGTTCGAACGGCGGGATTTCAGTCCTGAATACTGGCAGCAGGCCGAACCGCAGGTTTATTGTTTCTGGAAAAGCAGGCTTCCACATCCGGGAAAAAAAAGAAAACAGATGTTCATCGACGACGAAATGCTTGTAACGTTTTTCGAACGCCTGGCGAAAGAAACAGACGACGAAAAAATCAAATTCAGATTTGTTCTGGCGCTGGTGCTGATGCGCAAGCGCATCATAAAATATGATTCAAGCCGGCTTGAAAACGGCCGGGAAATTTGGCACGTCAGGTTCGTCCGTGAAAAAGAGCTTATTGATGTGGTCAATCCCAACCTCAACGAGGAGCAGATCGAGCAGTTATCTTCACAGATTGGAGAAATCCTGCAGGTGGACCTGTAACAAATGAAGGTATCCTTAAGACGATACAGGTTTACAGCGACATTTCTTTTGGCCTTTTTTGCCTTTTCGGGAGGCTGCAGCAGGCTGTCTTCAAAGGAGATCACTCCTTGCCCGCCGAAACAGACTGTAGAACAGGTCTTCTCGCAGGCCCAGGCGCACAGCAGAGGCTTCCTGCCGTTGCGCGCCTCGGGCAGATGCAGACTGCACTTCCATGACGAAAAGGGCAAAGAGTATAAGGAAGACCTCTCGATTAAGCTGCTGGTTTATCCGCCTCGGCGAATCTACCTGCAGGGCGATGCCCTGATTCCCAAAGCCCTTATCCTCGGTGCAAACGATGAGGATTTCTGGGTCTGGGCCAAACCCAAAGAGATCGACAGCTACTGGTGGGGTAAAATGGATTCTCCCTGCCTGGCTCAGATGCTCCTCAATCCCAATACCTTCCTTGAATCGCTGGGAATCCTCACATTTCAGTCAGCCGGCGCCCAAAGTAAAAAATGGACGCTGGCCGGACAGGGGCGATTTGATATTCTCCAGGAATATAGTGATGACGGCACACTGCAAAAGAAGGTCTATCTTGACAGATGTGATTATCTTGTCCGAAAGATTGAGTACTTCACATCGGGGGTAAAACCGGCAATCGTAGCCGAACTTGACAACTACACGCAGGTGCGCAAAGAGTTTTTTGTCCCTGCGAACATTACTATCCAATGGCGGGGACAAAACAGCAAATCCGATTCTGCTGTTATAAAGCTTCGCCCCGGCAGCATGAAAATCCCTGACCTTTCGCAGAGTAAACAGGACAGGCTCTTCACCAGGCCTGTCCCCAAAGATGTCGCCAACATATACGAAATCGACGAGGATTGCCAGGTCCGCAGACAACCTGCCATCCAGGAACATTGACATTTTATTTCAGTGGCAGGATTGGCAACTTGTAACCTATGCGGAGTCTTGATATTCTGTTGGCGAATAATATTTTCTAAAAGAGCGGTGCTATGACAAAAACGGATTTGGCAGAACGGATCAGCTGGGGGATCTTTATTCTCGATGGGGCAATGGGCACGCAACTGATCGAGCGGGGTGTTCCTGCCGGAATATGCAGCGACGAGCTTAATCTCAATTCACCAAATATTGTCTCGCAGATTCACAAGGCATATTTCGATGCGGGCAGTAACGCGGTAATTACAAATACTTTTGGCGCAAACCGCTTCGCTCTGCAGCGTCACGGCCTTTCTGAAAAGGTACAGCAGATAAATACCGCAGGAGCTGAAATTGCACGCAAAGCTGCAGGCCCTGATCGTTATGTCCTCGGCGATATCGGCCCGACTGGTGATTTTCTCGAACCGGTTGGAACTCTAAAGGCCGAAGACATGAAAGCGGCATTTGCTCAGCAGGCCGGTGCTCTGTCAGCAGGGGGGGTAGACGGCTTTATTGTCGAAACAATGACCGACCTGAATGAAGCTGTAGCCGCTGTACAGGCGATCAGGTCTGTTTCCGATCTTCCCATATTTGTTTCGTTTTCCTTCGATGCTGTCGGTGACGATTTCAAAACAATGATGGGCCTGGATGTCAAATCCGCTGTTGAAAAAATATCTTCATTGCCTGTACAGGCAGCCGGTTTTAACTGCGGAACCGCCACAATGGCTCAGTATGTTGAACTGACAAAGCGGTTCGTCGCTGCTGTTCCGCCGAACATCGCGCTTTTGGCAGAACCCAACGCGGGCAAACCGCAGTTAGTTAACAGCAGGACTGTGTACCGGCTGAGCGCCGGTGATTTTGCCGACTCCGCCCGGCAGATTCATGCGCTGGGCGTGAAAATCATCGGCGGATGCTGCGGTACAGGCCCGGCGCATATCCAGGCAGTTGCAAAAATGTTAAAACAATAATTAAGGACGACAAAAATGAAGGAGCAGGTTGCTGCCAATTATGAAAAAGTAAAACGATTTCTCGCCGATTACAGCCTTGACGGCATAGTTCTTGCAAGCCGTGCTAATTTCTCATGGTTTACCGCAGGAAAGCTCAATTATGTAAACGCTGCCGGCGAACTTGGTGTCGCCGCGTTGCTCATTACAAAGGATAATTGCATCTGCGTAACCAACAACATCGAACATGCCAGAATACAACAGGAAGAAATGGACGGGACTGGAATCGAGGTAAGATCCGCTGAATGGTTCAATGCCGCGGCAACTAAAAAACTGTGGAAAGAGCTTACAGGAAGCGATCATCTCGCAGCCGATATCGATGTTACCGGCCTCGGCCTGCAACGGTTGCCCGCAGACTTTATGCGGCTTCGATATGAACTGTCTCAAAAGGCTGTAGATCAATATGAGGAGCTCGGAAAACTTGCCGCTGCCTGTCTGGAGCACACCGCTAAAAATATCAAAAAAGGCAGCAGCGAATTTGAAATCGCCGCCATGATAAGCCATTACTGCCTTTCCAACGGTACGCGTCCATGGGTTATCCTCGTCGCCGCTGATGAGCGCATCAAAAAATATCGCCATCCAATTATGACCACTGCACGCGCCGAAAAAATGGCCGAGATGATCCTCTGCCTCGAACAGTATGGTTTAATTGTTTCAGCCACCAGGCTGGTAAGCTTCGGCCCCGTCGACAGCGAAATTGCCCAAAAACACCAGGCCGTTGTAAATATCGATACCGCCTTTATAAAATCCACCGTCCCAGGCGCAAAAATGTCCGATGTTTTCACCAAAGGCGTAAATGCCTATGCCGAAAACGGCTATCCCGGGGAATGGAAGCTTCATCACCAGGGCGGCCCGACAGGCTATGCACCGAGAGATTTCGTTGCAACATTCGACACCGATGAAATCGTCACAGCCAACCAGGCCTTCGCATGGAACCCTTCGATAACAGGCACAAAAAGCGAAGACACCATAGTAGCAACGCACACCGGCCAGATCATCGTCTCACAGGCAATCGACTGGCCCATGATCGAAGGAAAATGGCAGGGTAAAAAACTTCTCAGACCAGCCATCCTGATCAGATAACAATGCCGGGTCAATATCCCGTTACCGATTGTTGCCGGTCGAGTTTGACAGGCAGTTTGCTTATCGCTTCGACGCTTTTTGCTGTAGCCCCCTGATTTTGTCTTATTATCTCCTGCCCCCTGCGGGCGATCCCCTCGCGATACCCCTCATCTGTCAGGCATTTTTCAATCACAGCCGCAAGTTCCTCTTCATTGGCGACTTCCACCGCTCCGCCGCCGGCCAGCAGGGCGTCTACCGTCTGTTTGAAATTAAACGTATAAGGCCCAAAGATCGTGCACTTGCCCAGCGCCGCCGCCTCCATCATATCAGAACCCCCCATCGGTACCAGGCTGCGCCCGACAAAAACAACCTTTGCAAGCGAGTAGAATCTTCGCAGGTCGCCCATCGTATCTCCAAGTATCACCGCCTCGCTGTTGACCTGCCCGGATGACTCGCCTTTCTTTATGCCGCTGTACCGCCTTAGCGCAAATCCCGCCTGCTCTATCATCTTTGCTGCTTCGTCGAACCGCTCCGGCTTGCGGGGCACTATCACCAGCCGCAGTTCCCCGAAGTTTTTTTTGACCTTGCTGAATACATCGAGTATGATTTTTTCCTCGCCAGGCCCTGTCCCGCCTGCTACCAGCAAAGGCTCGTGCGCGATTCCAAGCTTTTCCGCAAGCTCTTCAGCCCCGGCAGCGCTGTCAGCTATTTCAGCCGTGTCATACTTCAGAGACCCCGTTACAATCACCTTGTCAGGGTCGCATCCAAGCATCCTGAAACGCCTGGCGTACTCCTCTGTCTGGGCAAGCACCAGGGCGACTTTCCGGAATATCGACCTGGCCGGAAACCTTATCGCGCGGTACCGGGGAAAGCTCCTGTCGCTTATCCGCCCGTTGACAACAACAATCGGCACAGCCCGATGCCATGCCGACCTGGTAAAATTCGGCCAGACCTCAAGCTCCATCAGCAGGCAGATCGCCGGCTGAATGTTATCGAATGCTTTTTCGATGATAAACGATAGATCAAGCGGAAAATAAAAGACCCTGTGTTCAACCGCATAAAGCGCATGCGCCCTGGAAAAACCGGTATCCGTAGTGCTGCTTATCACAATCTCAAAATCGGCAAATACTTTCTTTAGTCCGGCAACAATAGTTTGTGTTGAGTTGACTTCGCCCACGCTGACAGCATGAATCCATATACAAGGTTTTTCGGGCTGCAGACGGTCGATATGCCCGAGACGCTCAGACCATCCGCTGCGATACCGGTTCTGCCGAATCGAGCGGTAAATCAGTTTGGGACTTAAAGCAAGAATTACCAGCAGATATACCAGATCAATGAGAAATCTCATGTATTTTCCTGATAAAATAACAGCTTTTCATCATAGCCCTGCACCCACAGCCTGTCAAACAAATGTTCGCTGTAAAAAATATGCTCCTTTCATAGCTAACGGTTTTGGATATAATGGCCGGGTATGAAAAAATCACTCACACATCTGCCGCAGCATAAACAGGATGAGCTTGAGTTGATAAGGGATATTATCCTTGAAAAAATCCCGGATGTGCGGATGATCGTCCTTTTCGGCTCTTACGCCCGCGGCGACTGGGTTGAAGACACCCACCTCGAAGGCCATACCACCCACGTATACCAATCCGACTTCGATATCCTCGTCACCACAAAATCCAAAAAAACAGCCGAAAATTCCGATGCACACGACCGCGTAGAAAAGGCAATTGCCGCAACAAACAAGATCAAAACGCCTCACAGCATAATCTACCACAATTTCAACTACGTAAGACAGATGATAACCGAAGGCCGGTACTTCTTTACAGACATAAAAAAAGAAGGCATCCACCTCTACCGAACCGGCAAACACCGCCTCGGAAAAATAAAAAAACTAAAACCCGAAGAACGAAAACAAATCGCCGAAAATGATTTCAAACAATGGTTTTCAAGTGCAAAAGGTTTTTACTCCATGTATGAGGCTGCTCTTAAAAAACGTGAGTACAAAATTGCGGCTTTCCAACTTCACCAGGCCACAGAGCGTTTTTACTCTGCTATCACACTGGTTTTTATAAATTATCGTTTCCGAACGCACGACATTGAGTTGTTAGGCATAAAGGCTGTAAGTTACGACCCCGAATTCGCAAAGGCCTTCCCGCAGGACACCCAGCCGCATCGAAAAGCCTTTACACTGCTCAAGAAAGCCTACATCGACGCCCGCTATAAAAAGAATTATAAAATCACAAAAAAACAACTCGAATACTTAGCGTCAAGAGTGAAGGTCTTACAGAAACTAACGAAAAAAATATGCACCGCGAAAATAGATAGCTTCGTTTAGCCCCCAGCTTTATGCTGGGGGGAGGTTCCCCCGCAATTTTATTGCGCGGGTTTTGGTTGTCATTCCGAACTTGTTGAGGAATCTATTTTTGGTCATTGCGAGGAGGCCACAAGGCCGACGCGGCAATCTTGTCTTTGTCATTCCTGCGAAGCCTGTCCTCGCGAAGGCGGGGAACAGGAATCCAGAAAAATGAAACAATATTATGTTTAGAGACTTTAATTGCCTAACATCATGGACCCCTGCCTTCGCAGGGGTGACAGTGCGGCAATCTTGTCCTTGTCATTCCTGCGAAGCCTGTCCCCACGAAGGTGGGGAGCGGGAATCCAGTCGTTTTTACAGCATTTTAGACCCGCGCCTCAGATGTGGTGGCTGACCTTGGTTGTTTCTTTAGTTTTTCAAACATCAATAATTTATGCCCTTACTTCAACACTATCTTCATTCATTCTGCCAGAATTTAAAATTTGTGGCACATTTTTGCGACGTATTATTCCGCGTATAAGCCTACCAATACCAATTCCAAAAAAAACTATTGGAATAGCAAACAGAAATAAAGGATATGTCCCCGAAGTCGTAGCTATTTTAAATATACCTAATAATAGTAAAGCTGTAAATCCAACCGCTATCAGAAGAAACATAATGCCACTAGAAATATCCTTTACCCAGCCAGGTCCAGTATCTTCCGATTTGCTCCTCTCTTCCAAGTTTAATTCTGATATAGGCACGCCTTTTTCAATCGCGGCTAATATCTCTTTGTGCTTAAGTCGTTTTATAAAGTAAAAGGCAAGAGCAACAACAATAATAGGACTGGAAAAACCAAGAAAAATAATAAAAACTGTTAATCCATCTGCTATATCGTGCATGTTTTACTCCTTTCAAATTATTTGCCTGTTTGGGCTATTATTGT
Source organism: Planctomycetota bacterium (assembly GCA_043816955.1). GTDB lineage: Bacteria > Planctomycetota > Phycisphaerae > Sedimentisphaerales > CAYZTY01 > JBDRHL01. The sequence goes on from JBDRHL010000140.1 coordinate 18,310, forward strand.
TCCTTTTGAATTTGTTTCTGTTCACCAATTAATATGATCTGCTTTCGTATAGTTAGTCGCACGGTTCATATAAAAGGTTTCAAAAAAATTGAAACCTGTTAAACTTTTATTACGACTAACATTATGAAAGGGAATTTACTTGGCTCAGAGAACCCAACATCAACAAGGTAGCTGGTTACAATTGTTGTGCAGAGGTGACAGAAAGGCGTTTGAAGAATTTGTCAATGAATATCAGCACCTTGTTTTTTTGTGCTGCAGGACGCTTGGACTTGATGCGGATGAGGCTGAAGACGTGGCAAGTGAGACATTTCTTGCGGCATATCAGAAGCTCCGCGGCTTCAGAGGAACCAGTAAGTTAAGCACTTTCCTTTGGAAAATCGCGTACTATAAAGCTATAGATTATATCCGTAAGAACAAAAATAATAATGAGTTAATCGGTGAAGTTGATGAGCAATTTCCAGATAGAAACTTTGTAAAGACAGTTGCAGAAATTGAAAATAAAGAACAGTCCGAAGCTATCTGGCTGGCGGTCAAACAATTGCCAAGTTTGTGGTCAATGGCAGTTGTATTATTTTACCGCGAAAATAAAAGTATCGAGGAAATTTCGAAAATAATGGAAAAACGAAAAAATACCATCAAAATCTATTTATTCAGAAGCCGGAAAAGATTACAAAAGTTATTAGCCAATTTTTCTGGAGAAGAATAATGTCAGCAAATAACTTACAAAGCGAAAATATGTTTGATCAAATGTTAAGAAGAAATTTACGCAAATATATAGAACCAATCAGGCCGGATTTCACTGATAATGTATTAAAACAGGTGAAACTTTGGGAAGAGCAGAAAATACTGTCAAAGATCCTATTGCAGGAAAGACTGGCTCTGGTAAGTGGTGCTTCACTATTTGTTATAATAGTTACTATGATAATGTATCTTGGTAAGGATATAATGATAGTTCTGAATCTTCTGTTGCATGATTCAAAAGAAGCTATAACAACCATCAGAATAGCTAATTTGTTGGATTGGCAGCTAGTATCGGTATTGGTGGTAACAGCAGGATTTGGCCTGTATTGTTTTGTTGATAATGTACAGCCTGTACAACTCATCAAAAAATTTCTAAGTCAGCTTTAGTAATTTTGCTAAGCCCTCATATGGCCATCCGATTGTCCGTACATCTCTAAAATCCAAAATCGTTCGAATCACACAGCCCCTAGTCCTCCGCACCTTTTAGTCTTTTTACAGTGATTCGATTTCCAAATATCCGTAAATCTGGCTTCGGATGCCGGGTGATGAATAAAATCACGCCGTCAGATATTTCTTTCTCCCTCATTGCCTAGCCCTTACCGTTTTAGTCATTCGGATTTTGAATTTCGGGTTTGTTTCGGATTTCGTATTTCGCGCTTCGAATTTCTTCATCTCTCTCGCTCCCCTCGCAGATAACCCCCAACCCCAAGTCCCCTGCCTCTTTTTACCCAGTCCAAAATCCAAAATCGCAAATCCAAAATCGTTTGAATCCCCCAGATTCAAACAATTCCCGCAGGTCGATACAATCGTTACAACCGTTAAAATCGCTATATCTTAACACGAAAAAAATCGAAAAAATGGTATAAAAGTAGTACAAAACCGGGTAAGAATTGGGTAAAAAGTAGCGCACTTTTCGCAAAAAATGACTAAAAAATCCAAAAAAATTCACTGCTTTACACCACCCGAACCTTAATATCAGCCCAAAAACAAACATTTCCCCCCTCAAAACCACCCCGACAACCCGCAAGTCCCGACTAATTTTTCCACATAACTCCCCCCGCGCAAGCCTTTTTGTCCCTAAGCCGCGAAAATCTCAAACAGCCTATAGAAAAGCCTGTTATTCTCCGCTATTATTTACATCAGTTGCCAAATTATCAAAAACCCCAGGCAGTATGTACCAGGCAAATAAAGGCGATATTCTCAAAGCTCTCGAAGCCGCCGAAACCCGGGCTGCCTGGTTTAGATGGAAAGGAATGTAAAGGGGATGGGAAATAAGACGGCTGAATCTATAAAAGGCGATGGTCTGCTGCGACAAGGGGGCAGGGGTATATCTGGTGAGTACAGGATGCTTGCTGTTTTGATGGGGATTGGCTGCGTTGTCATCCTGGCGGCATTTTGGTCCGGCTTGGGGGCAGATGCGGTTATGATCGATGATAACCAGTATTTTATCGACAATCCGCTGGTTCGCAATCCGAGCTGGGGTTCGGTGCAGCGGTTTCTGAGTGAGGTTTTGAAGCCCTCCACAGTTGCCGGCTATTATCAGCCCTTTACAATGATATCCCTGATGCTGGATTATGCTATGGGCGGCAGAGAGAATAATTTACTTCCTTTCCACAGAACAAGTCTTATCCTGCATATGGTTAATACATGTTTGATCATCTTTTTGCTTTACAGGCTTTTCGGGACGTTATGGGCAGGGGCGGCGGGGATGATTTTCGCTGTACATCCGATGACGGTGGAATCTGTTGTGTGGATCAGTGACCGCAAGACGCTGCTTGCCGCTTTTTTTGTGTTACTTTGTTTAATTTGTTATCTTCAGTATGCTGAACAAAGATCCTGGGTGTATTACGCCGGCTGTGTGGTTTTCTATGCCGGGGCGCTGATGTCCAAGCCGACGAGTATCGCTGTTCCGGGATTACTGCTGGTACTTGACTATTGGCCGTTAAGACGTTTGCAATGGCGGGCGGTCTGGGAAAAAGTGCCGTTCTTCATCATCGGCGCCGGTTTCGGGGTGATCATATATATTTCGCAGACAGGTACGGCAGGGACTTATCTGGTGGAGGACCAGGGTCCTAGAAGAATCCTGCTTGTCATCTGTCATAATATTGTTTTTTATCTTCGGAACATATTCTGGCCGGTCCGCTTGTCGTCTTTTTACTCCTATCCCCAGGTGTCACTTCGCGAGCCTGCGATATTGACCGGTGTAATTGGAACGGTGGTACTGGTTGTTATCATGGTCACATCACTGCGATGGAGCCGGCTGTTTTTGGCGGGCATGGCATTTTTCGTGGTCGCAATTTCACCAACATTAGGAGTGATTCGATTCAGCCAGGTAATCGCTGCTGACAAGTTTGCTTATGTTCCATCAATAGGCCTGCTGATGATGCTTACTGTTTTTTTAGCGTGGTTAAGCAAGAGCGACAAAAAGAGCAAATTTGTTGTCCGGCCGGTAGAGCTTTCAGCGATAATATTTTTGTTGTTGATTGCCGAATCCGTGGGGTGCTGGGTTTATCTGGGCTATTGGCGGGACACAAAGACGCTATACAGGCATATGGTGGAAATTCGGCCAAGATCTGCGACCCTGAACTATAACTATGGAAACCTGCTCATGAAGGAAGGAAGAGTTGAAGAAGCGGTGGGATATTTGCAAAAGGCATTGGAAGCCAGGCCCGGCAGTATTGATGTGCATAATAATCTTGGGGTTGCCTTGTTGGCACTAGGCAGGACGTCACAGGCCAGGGAGCATTTTGAGAAGGTCTCTGCACTTGATGCGAACGATATTGAAGCCAGAACTAATCTTGCGACGGTTTTGCTTCTAGAGAGCAGGTATGACGAGGCGATCGAAGCGTATGGTCATATTCTTGAGCTTAATCCGAAGGACATCGCTGTTTTGAACGGGATTGGAATTGCTTACTGGCAGCAGGGCAAATTAGAGGAGGCGATAGGGAATTTTGAGCGGGTGTTAGAAATTGAGCCTGATGCGGTAATGACTCATTACCGACTTGGCATGATATATCGGACAAAGGGCGAAAATGACAAGGCCATACGTCATCTTCGCAGAGTAGTCGAGCTGTCGCCGGGATATGTTGAGGGTTTGAATCAGTTGGCGGAAACGTATGTAGCGGCAGGACAATATGAACATGCGATTGCTGTATATGAATCAGTATTGACTTTAGCCCGCCGCAGTGGCGACAGCAAGCTGGCAGGCAATACTGAGAATCAAATAGAAAAATGCAGAAAAGAACAGGCAGGGCAGGGTAATTAGAGAAACGAGTAATGGCAAGGATACTTGGGTTGTAAAGATTTTCCTTGCCGGCTCACAGAACCACGGCTATCATGCTATAAAAGATGCTTGTTATGCAGATTACCTTGATTTAGAAAGAGGGGATGTAATAGATGGGATTCGCTGGATGTGAAGGGCCCATTACAGCGGGGCAGGGTCTTGAGGGCGTGTTGCTGACGACAAAGCTGCTCTTCGACCCGATCAGACTGTTCATTCTTATCGCATGGCTTTATCTGTGCATGTATTTCGTTCAGCGAGTCCAGTTCAGCGCCTTGATCTCCAAACGTTTCAAATCGATTGCCAATGTCATTACTCTCTTCCTCGGGCCTGTGCTCCTGTTCATATGCTGGGCAGTCGATTTTATTATCAGGTATCGAAAAGGCAGGCATGGCGTTGTTGAAATGCTGCGAAAAGAATGGGATAAGGCTGTCAGCGGTGTAAAATCGATTGGTTTTTACGGCTCACGCGGAAGATCGTCAATTATGCTGCTTGATTCTGCCGGACGAAGCCTCGCTGAAGTATATGCCCAGGGCAAAGACAGAGCCAACCTGGAAACCGCAGCCAGAACAGAGCAGATTATCCTCGACGCAATCCAGCAGCGATCGAGCGATATTCTTATCGACCCGAAAGATGAGAACACATACTCGCTTCGTTTCAGAATAGACGGGATGCTCAGGTCCATCGAACAAATCCCAACCAGTCGCTGCAACGCCATTGTCAACAGTATAAAGGCAATTGCCGGCATGGATATTTCTGAAAAAAGACGGCCGCTGGATGGCGGTTTCACTGCAAGAATTCCCGAAGGAATTGTATCCTTCCGTGTCGCAAGTGCCGGTGTTCTGTACGGCGAGAAACTCTCCATAAGAGTCCTTAACCCCATTACCGGCTTATTCTCGCTTGACGACCTGGGCTTGTCTCCAAAACAGCGTGAGATTTTTGATACCTATATAAACAAACCTTCAGGAGTGATTCTGACCTGCGGCCCCACCGGCAGTGGAAAATCAACCACCCTTTACGCCATGCTCAACCAGATCGATTCCTTTACTCGCAATATCATTACGGTGGAAGACCCCATCGAATATGTCATCTCCAATGTCAGCCAGATAGAAATCAATCCCAGGGCTGATATTACATTTGCAAAAGCCTTGCGGAGCATCCTGCGACAGGATCCCGATGTCATATGTATCGGTGAGATTCGGGATGAAGAAACTGCCGCTATTGCCATGCAGGCCTCACAGACCGGCCACCTCGTTCTGGCAACGTTACACAGCAACAGCAATGTCTCCGCATTGGTGCGGCTTCTCGATCTTGGCATAAAGCCTCTGTTGCTCTCCTCGGCACTAACGGTCGTAATTTCGCAGAGACTTGTACGCAAGCTCTGTGATCGCTGCAAAAAGCCTCTGCAGATGACCCAGCTCCAGTATGAAAACTTCAGGGCCAAAGGATATGATCCTGCAAAAATATATGATGCCAACGGCTGCAGCTACTGTGACAGGACCGGCTACCACAGCAGGCTGGCGTTGTACGATATCCTTGTGGTCGACGATAAGGTAAGAAACAGTATATTTCGTGGAAATCTTTCTGCCGCCGAGTTGACAAAATGGGGTGATGAAAAAGGCAAATCCAACCTGCAGAAAGAGGGAATGAAAAAAGTATGTGAGGGACTCACCACCATTGCGGAAGTCAAGCGCGTTACTTCGGATAGATAGGGCGTTACAAATATGGCGATGTTGATTGGAATTGTGGTCGGCCTGGTTCTTGCCTGGCTGGGTGGGAAAAAAGGTTTCTACATGATGTGGTCGGTTCTTATCGATCTTGTCTTTGCGGTGTATCTGGCGATTATGCTTACCCCCATCGCTGTTCAAATGGTACTCGGTTCACAGGCCGGCCCCTACGCATACGCCGGATTCCTCGCCGGAATTACAGCAGTGGTTTTTGTTGTCCTTTTCACCATTACTTTCACCTTCTTCACAGGGATGTTCGAAGTCTCCCTTCCGAAATTGTTTGATAATATCGGTGCTGCCTTGCTCGGTTTCATGGTCGGTATGACAGCTTGGGGACTGGCTGCATTTATCCTTTCGATTATTCCTACGCCTAAGTATCTCGAAGAGATCAATATGGGAACAGAAGAACTCAACAGGGTGGTAAAGGTATCGCTTTACCGTGCGTGCAACATCGTAAACACGTTGTCGAAACAAACTGACCCCAACGCGGTAGAAAAAGCTATAAAACTCTACTTTCATCGTGACGGCAAGAAAAACCTCACTCCCCAAAAGCAGCACGACCCCAACAAACCAACCGGAGCTAACAGTGTTGCATACAATATCAACCCCTCTTTACCTCCGAAAGCCGGTAATACAGCCTCTTCTCGTGCCAAAGCTCAAACCTGATCAATAAACCTGGCGCTGTTCGCCTGCTGCTATGTACCTTTACCTTCCAGGTCCGCGTCATCAAGTGCGTCAAGTAGATCCGAGATTTCCTGGCTTTGCGATGCGCTCAGGTCGCCCATGCCTGCAAATGTCCCGCTCTGTCCTATAGAAGGTTTTTCATCGGGCTGGACTTCCTCCTTCGGCGGCCGCATGGAAGGATCCGGGGCTTTAATGTCCGCAGGAACTCCGTCAATCTGCAGCGCAAAAATTACCGGCCCGAGCTGGATATAATCTCCTGCTTTAACCTCTGATTCCTCTACGCGTTTGCCGTTTACATAAGTGCCGTTTCGCGAGTTGAGGTCCCGCAGTTTCAAACTCCCCTGATCGTGATTGATCTCACAATGCCTTCGCGATATGGTCATCAGCGGAACGCACAGTTCACAATCCTGCCGCCGCCCTATAACTGTAACGCTGCTCGGTAATGGAAAGCTCCTGTGAGTTCCATTTTTTTTGAGCAGAACTACGCTTACATTCATATCTCTGCTCCCTTCAATACTCGTACCAAACATGGCCATATAGTATATCAGCTAAAGCATCAAAAGACAAGGGGCAACATGGGATATCTCACGAAAATTCCCATTGAGACAAAAACAGACCGGCGAAAACCGGAACATTTGCCAAGTAGCCAGCCATAAATAAGCTAAGCAATATTAAAACATTGACAGCACGTCTTTACTGATATAAATTATCCTCTTAAAATCAAAGTAAGTCCGGATTTACAAAGGAATTAAGTGATTTATAAGGCAGTCATATTTGATCTCGATGGTACGCTGGTCGACACACTGATTGATCTTGCCGACGCCGTTAATAGCGCCCTTGCCCAATTTGTTCAGCCGACTCATCCCGTAGATGCCTACCGCAGCATGATCGGTAATGGTGCCAGAACCCTCGTTCAGCGGGCTTTACCCCCCAATAGATCAGAGCTGATAGATCTCGTCCTGGAGGCATCACGCCGGCACTATTCCTGTAACTGCCTGCAGAATAGCAGATTATATGACGGAATCAACACAGTTGTCCTCCGGCTTCGCTCAAAAGGCCTGCGTTTGGCGGTGCTCAGCAATAAGGACCAGCAGATGACAGAAAGAATCGTCAATCACTTTTTCAGCACCGGTGTATTCGATATTGTCCGAGGTTCTCAGCCATCTTGTCCGCTTAAGCCTGATCCTGCCTGCACAAATGAAATAATCGCTGCAATACAGTTGCCAAGATCCGAATTTCTCCTTATAGGCGACAGCGCTGTCGATATTGCCACGGCAAAAGCTGCGAACATAACCTCGGTTGGGGTATCCTGGGGATTCCGCTCCAAAGCCGAACTTATCGACAGCCAGGCTGACATTATTATTGACAAACCTGCCGAAATTTTGAAGATAATAGCTTGAATATCCTGAGAAGACTACTATACTTATGTCTATGCGGGGAACCTGTTTGATTTGGAAGGATAAATGGCCAAGGTGATATTGCCTGACGGCAGCGTATTTGAAGTTGCCGCAGGAACAACTTTAGCAAAGGTGGTTCAGCAAATCGACCCCGATCTGGTGGGGGACGCAATAGCAGCCAAAATCAACGGCCAACTGGTAGATCTGTCTGCGCCTGTCAACCACGACGTCAGCCTGACAGTAATCACCGCCGAAGATGAGCAAGGCCTCGATATAATTCGCCATAGTTGCGCCCATATCATGGCAGAAGCAATCTGCAGCATCTGGCCTGATGCTGAGCTGGTCTACGGGCCGACTGTAAAGGACGGCTTCTACTATGACATCGATCTGAATGAAACCATAAGCCCCGAGGATTTTCCGAACATCGAACAGAAAATGCAGGAAATTATCGCTGCCGACAAGCCGTTCATAAGAACGGAAATATCCAGAGACCAGGCCCTGCTGCATGTGGCCGGTAATAAATACAAGGTCGATAATATCAATCGTGCCATGGGGGATATTATAACCTTTTATTCACATGGTCAAGGCTTCAAGGACCTCTGTCGCGGACCTCATGTTCCATCCACCGGAAAAATCGCCGCCTTTAGAATCATGAGTGTTGCCGGCGCTTACTGGCACGGTGATCCTACACAAAAAATGCTCCAGCGGGTGTACGGCACCGCCTGGCCGGGCGAGGATGAACTCAACACATACCTGACAAGACTGGAAGAAGCCAGGAAACGCGACCACCGCGTTTTGGGCAAACAGCTTGATTTGTTCAGTTTTCATGACGAAGGGCCAGGGTTTGCCTTCTTCCATCCGAAAGGAATGATCATCTGGAATGCAGTCATTGATTACTGGCGATCCATTCACACAAAGTATGGATATGAGGAAATCAAAACCCCCATCATACTTGACGAGCAGCTCTGGCATCAGAGCGGACACTGGGACAACTACAAGGAAAACATGTATTTCACGACCGTTGACGAAAATAGATATGCAGTCAAACCGATGAACTGTCCCGGCGGCTGTCTGGTCTACAAAGCAAGGCCTCATTCGTACAGGGAGTTTCCGATGCGAATCGCCGAACTCGGCCTTGTTCATAGATACGAAGCCAGCGGCGTCATGCATGGATTGGTCAGGGTAAGGCAATTCACTCAGGATGATGCCCACATCTTCTGTACACCGCAGCAGATTCAGGACGAGATTATAGGCGTAATCGAACTTGTCTTTGAGATGTACGAGGCTTTTGGTTTCGACGTTTTTCACATTGAGCTGTCCACGAAGCCGGAAAAGCACATCGGCTCGGATGAAATCTGGGATATTTCTACCGATGCGCTGAAGGCCGCACTTGCCGAAAAGAAAATTGAGTACAAAACCAACGAAGGCGACGGCGCTTTTTACGGCCCCAAGATAGATTTCCATGTATTTGACTGCCTCGAAAGGTCCTGGCAGTTGGGAACAATCCAACTTGACTTTTCCATGCCGCAGCGGTTCGGCCTGGTCTATACAGACAGCGACAACAGGGAAAAAACTCCCGTCATGATACACCGCGCTATACTCGGATCGCTCGAGCGGTTTATCGGCATACTTATCGAACACTACGGAGGCTGGATGCCGCTGTGGCTTGCCCCCGAACAGATGAGAATCCTGCCCATTAGTGACAAAACCGCTGACTATGCCCGGCGGCTCCTCAAACAACTTAAAATGTCAGGCTTCAGATGCACTGCCGATATGTCCGGAGAGAAAATCGGAGCTAAGATTGCCAGGGCACATAGCGAGAAAGTCCCTTATCTGCTGGTGGTCGGCCCGAAGGAAGCCCGGGCTGATGAGCTCAGCATAACAATACATACAAGCGAGGGAGACAAAAAGGAGCTCATAAAAGCCGACAGGTTTATTGAACTCGTAAACGAGAAAATCGATTCAAGGTCTCTTGACTGGATGTTTGCATAACGGTAGCGGCAAATCAGAATCGCTGCTGATTGATTTTAGGTTTTTTAAGAAAGGCAAGGTGATAGAAAATCGCGAAGTACAGTCTGAGAGTAAATGACGCCATAAAGGTAAGTCCGGTCAGGCTCATTAGTGAATCAAATGAGCAGATCGGAATAATTGATGTTTCTGAAGCGCTGACCACGGCCAGGCAGGCAGGGCTCGACCTGGTCGAGGTGTCCCCGAATACAAATCCGCCTGTCTGCAGGATTATGGATTATGGCAAATGGATGTATCAGCAGAAGCGCAAGGAGCGACAAACTCACAAAAAATCGCATTCAATGGGCCTTAAGGAAATTCGCTTGCGGCCGGAAATTGACCCGCACGACCAGCAGATAAAAATCGAACGTGCACAAAAATTTCTCGAAAAAGGGCACAAAGTCCAGTTTACCGTGATGTTCAGAGGGCGCGAGATGACGCACATTGATCACGGCCACAAGGTTCTGGGTGAAATTGTGCAGACCCTTGAACCGCTTGCCAAGGTCGAACGCCAGAATGTGATGCTTGGAAGGCGGATGACGATGGTGATGACTCCCCGGTAGTACGGTTCCTGCAGGACCGGCTTGCCGGGTTTTTGGTTTTTGCGAGTATCAACGGCAGATTATCCTTGACCGCCCCTGTAAATGACGGTATATTCTGGTTTTTGCATTTTTCCCAGGTTAACTTAAGTCCTTTTGAAAGGGCCTCTTTGATGCCGAAGCAAAAAACCCATAAGGGGTTGAAAAAGAGAATCAAAATCACCGGCACCGGTAAAGTAAAACGTAATCGTGCCGGCGGCAGCCACCTTATGAGTACAAAAAATGCAAAAAGACGCAGGAGAATCGGCAGTTCCGCGATCGTTACAGGTGTGGTTGCAAAAATGATGAAAAGCGAGATAGGAAAATAATCCTGGAGTAAAGAACCCGGAAATTAACCTGACCTGCTTCTCGGCTTGATCGGCTGCCGCAGCAGGTCCGAGACTTAAAAAGGAAAGGAAAGCTGATATGCCGCGAGTACGAAAAGGTGCCGCAAGGCGCCAGTCCAAGAAAAGAATTCTCAAGTCTGTAAAGGGGCACAGAGGTGCGGCAGGCAGGCAGATTCGGCTTGCCAAGGAAGCCGCTGTAAGAGCGGATATTAACGCGAGGATTGGCCGAAGACAAAGAAAAAGGGATTTCAGGGGCCTCTGGATCATCAGGTTAAGCGCGGCCTGCAGGGCAAGAGGAATCAGATACAGCAGTTTTATCAACGGCTGCAAAAAAGCCAATATCGCCCTTAATCGAAAGATGCTCAGTGAAATTGCCATTGCCGATCCCCGCGGCTTTGATGCCATCGTGCAGGCAGCGAATACAGCGCTGGCCTGAAGATCATAATCAAGCAGCAAGGATAGGACCGGTATGCTTGACGAATTTGAAGACATCCGTAAACAGGCGCTCGACTGCCTGAAAAGCCTCAGAGATTTACCTTCGCTTGAGCGTTTTCGAATCGAATATCTTTCCCGAAAGGGCAAGGTCACTCAGATCGTAAGCCGCGTTGGAAAAATGCCGTCCGAGATCCGCCCACAGGCGGGCAAGCTGGCAAATGAAATAAAAAGACAGATCACCGGCGAATTTGAAAACATTAAGCGGCGTCTAACGAAGGAAACTGTTGAAACAACCAGCCCCCTGATAGATGTAACCCTGCCCGGCAAAAAGGTAAACATAGGTAAACCCCACGTCATTACCAAAACAATAGACGAATTGCTGGAAATATTCGCGAGAATGGGCTTTTCCATTGCATACGGCCCGGAGGTCGAAGATGAATGGCATAATTTTATCGCGCTGAACATCCCCATCCATCATCCCGCAAGAGATCCTATGGACAACTTCTATATTGACGATAAGAAACTGCTCAGGAGTCAGACCTCGACGATTCAGATTCGCGTCATGGAAAAAACAAAGCCTCCCATCCGCGTCGTTGCCCCTGGACGCGTTTACAGACCCGATACTGTCGATGCCACACACATGTACATGTTCTACCAGATCGAAGCTCTTGTGGTTGACGAAGGCATCAGTATGGTTGATATGAAAAGCACCATCGAGCAGTTCATACACACTCTGTTCGGCCCGGAGGTCAAATGGCGTCTCAGGCCCAGCTTTTTCCCCTTCACCGAGCCAAGTGCGGAAGTGGATCTTCTCTGGCTAAAAGATGACGGCTCCGGCGAGTGGATGGAGGTCGGAGGCTGCGGCATGGTCGACCCGAACGTGTTCGACGCCGTGGGCATAGATAGTGAAAAATATACCGGCTGGGCATTCGGTTTCGGCATCGAAAGACTGGCCATGAGAAAATACGGTATCAATGATATTCGTATGCTTTTCGAAAATGATCTGCGCTTCCTCGACCAGTTTTAGCGCATAACTCAGAAAAGGTGAAATTGTGAGTCTCAAAGGGATCATCCTTGCGGGGGGAAGTGGAACTCGCCTTTACCCGGCGACACAGGCGATTAGTAAGCAGTTGCTGCCGGTATATGATAAGCCCATGGTTTACTATCCCCTCACCACACTGATGCTTGCCGGCATCCGCGAAATAATGGTTATCTCAACCCCTGATGATCTGCCCGCCTATCAGCGGCTTCTGGGCACCGGGCAGCAATGGGGCCTGACCTTTCACTATGCCCGGCAGCCTGAACCGGGGGGAATAGCCCAGGCCTTTATCATTGCGGAAGACTTTATCAGGAACCAGAACGTTTGCCTTATTCTCGGCGACAATATTTTCTATGGGCACGGCTTGCCGGAGCTGCTTAAAGCGGCATCGGCTTCCACAGAAGGCGCGACTGTCTTTGGTTACCGCGTAAATGATCCTCATCGCTATGGCGTCATTGAGTTCGATCATGCCGGAAACGTGCTTTCCATAGAGGAAAAACCTGCTCATCCTAGGTCTCATTACGCCGCAGTCGGCCTGTATTTTTACGACGCGAAGGTAACAGAGATTGCACGTTCAATACAGCCTTCTGCCCGGGGTGAGCTGGAAATCACCGAGGTTAACAATGTTTATCTGAAAAACGGGCAACTGAAGACCCGGATTATGGGCAGAGGTATTGCCTGGCTTGACACGGGAACACCTGAAGCCATGCTACAAGCGGCCAATTTCGTCCAGGCTGTTGAGCAGCGGCAGGGCCTGATGATCGCCTGTCCGGAGGAAATCGCCTTTCACCTGGGCCTTATTGACGCCGACCAGCTTATCGCTCTTGCCGAGCCCTTGAAGAAAAATCACTACGGACGTTATCTGTTGTCACTGATCGATGCGGAGAAATACAGATGAAAAAGGATATTGCGATTCTCAGGACGGTCAGCACTGAACAGGGAATAATTGTTCGGGGCTCCGGAAGCCTTATAAACGGTGTTGCCGTCAGGTCCGCTAAGGTCCTGCCCGACGAAAGGGGAAGGCTTGGAGAAATAATGCGGGCAGACGACCCGTGGTTTGAGAAATTCGGCCAGGTCTATTTCACAACCACCTATCCCGGCGTAGTAAAAGCCTGGCACTATCACAAAAAACAAACTGATCATCTCTACATTATCAAAGGCACTGTCAAAATCGCCTTGTTCGATGACCGCAGTGATTCGCCTACAAAAGGCCGGGTCAATGAGCTTTATCTGGGCGAACATTTACCCGGCCTGCTGCGAATCCCTCCCGGTGTGCAGCATGGCTGGATGTGTATCAGTGAAACTGAAGCCTGCATTATCAACATTGTTTCAGAAATGTATGATTATACAAACCCCGATGAACTCCGAACGCATCCTCATGACAACCACATCCCGTATGACTGGACCCGCAAAGATGGCTGAAACTGCTGTGGCAATCCTCGGCGGCAGAGGGATGCTTGGCACCGACCTGGTAGATCTCTGCAAAAAACAGCGTATCCCCGTAGCCGTTTTTGATTTGCCCGAATTCGATATCACCGACCGCCAGCAGCTCAGAAGGGCAGTCGAATCCTCCGATATGATCATAAACTGTGCAGCCTACACGGATGTCGAAAAAGCCGAGACCGAAACAGAGCTTGCATATCGTCTCAATGCCCAGGCAGTCGGTGAGCTTGGCCGGCTTGCTGCACAAAATGGCAAATGGGTTTTGCACATCAGCACGGATTTTGTCTTCGACGGGGCACTCAGCCGGCCCTATCGTGAAACCGACCCGACAGGGCCGCTCAACGTTTATGGAAAAACGAAACTGGCAGGAGAAAAGCTCCTCATGCAAAGCCGCTGCGATCATTGTATTGTCCGTCTTCAGTGGACCTACGGCAAAGCGGGGAGGAATTTTGTCAAAAAAATCCTGGATCGGGCAAAGCAGGGCGGCCCCATCAATGTTGTTGATGACCAGATCGGCACACCTACAGCAACAACCGCTGTTGCTAAGGCCGTCTGTGATCTCCTGCCGAAAAAGCCCTTTGGCCTGTTTCATTTTGCCGCTGCCGGCTACGCAAGCAGGTTCGATGTTGCAGAATTTATTCTTGACGAATCCGGCATCGATGTTAATCTGAATCGCTGCAGAACCGCCGACTATCCTACTGCTGCACAAAGGCCGCTTAACAGCCGGTTTGACTGCGGAAAAATCAGCGCCATTCTCGATCAGCCGGTGGAGCATTGGCAGGGGCCTCTGAAACGTTTTCTTGAGGAAATAAATTTATGAAAAGAATACTTGTTACCGGCGGTGCAGGATTCATCGGAAGTAATTTTGTCCGTATGGTTCTTGCGGAACAGCCCGCATGCTTTGTCGTAAACCTCGACAAGCTTACCTATGCGGGCAACCTTGAAAATCTCGCGGAATTTGCTGGCCATCCCAACCACAGGTTTGTAAAGGGAGATATCTGCGACGGCAAACTCGTCGAAAAGCTTATAGACCAGTACAAAATCGAGGCGATAATCAACTTCGCCGCCGAAAGCCACGTTGACCGCTCCATAAGCGAGCCAAAACGTTTTATCGAAACGAATGTTACTGGCACATTAACGCTGCTTGAAGCGGCACGCGATAAGAAACTCGAACGCTTCATACAAATATCTACCGATGAAGTTTACGGCTCACTCGGGCCGGAAGGAAAATTCACCGAACAGACCCCGCTGCACCCCAACTCACCCTATTCCGCCAGCAAGGCCGCCGCCGATCATCTTGTTATGGCTTTCGCCCATACATGGTCTCTTGCCTGTAACATTACGAGATGTTCGAACAATTACGGGCCTTACCAGTTTCCCGAAAAAATGATCCCCCTCATGATAAATAATGCCCTTAACGATAAACCCCTGCCCGTCTATGGTGACGGTCTCCACGTGCGCGACTGGCTTCACGTTTATGACCACTGTACTGCCGTCTGGAAGGTTCTCACCGGCGCTAAGCCCGGCCAGATATACAACGTCGGAGGCTGTAATGAAAAACCAAATCTCGACGTCGTAAAAACTGTACTTACTTATCTGAACAAGCCTGATTCACTCATCAGGCACGTAACCGACCGGCCCGGCCATGACAGACGCTATGCGATCGATGCGACAAAAATAATCACCCAGCTCGGCTGGAAACCGTCGGTTACTTTCGAACAGGGTCTGAGGAAAACGGTCGATTGGTATCTGGCCAACAGAAAATGGCTTGAAAATGTTGTTTCAGGCGACTACCAGAAATACTATGAATCCATGTATGCAAACCGATAGATAAGTCCGACTTCCATGCAAAACGGCAGAATTGTTATTGCCAGAATCTGGTCAAGATATACAGGCGGCATTCCTTCAAGGGCTCCTGTTATAATGGGCCTTGATAAGAATCGCTTCAAAACCATCTGCATCTATCTGATGAAAAACAGCGACGAGCCGAACTTCTTCGAACAGGAGGGGCTGCAGACATATTACCTTTCAGGGAAGAAATTCCTTCGAATAATAAACCTCCCGATAATTCTTAAGCTCATCGGGATACTTAAAGACCGGAACGTCGACATCATCCATGCCCATCGCCACCAGTCGATTACATACGGCAGCATCGCAGCCTTCCTGGCAGGAAAAGTGAAGGTGATTGCTCACGTTCACGGGCTTAATCGCAGCGCAAATTTCAGGCGGCGGCTCGTTAACCGCATATGGCTCAAAAGAGCTGCAAAAATCCTCACGGTAGGCCAGGCTGTCAAAGATGATGTCCTGCGATATAATCCTGCTGTTGATTCGGGCAGGGTTATTAATATCGGCAACAGCATCGATCCGGCACCTTTCACTGATTTAAGTATGACCCACCAGCAGGCAAAACAACGCCTAGGACTTGCGTCTGATTCCGTTGTCTTCGGAATGGTGGGGCGGCTTGCACCGACCAAAGGCTTGCCTTTCCTGATCGATGCCTTTCAAACCGTCAGCAAACACCTTCCGGCCTCGCATCTGATCCTTGTCGGCGACGGCAGGGAAAGACACCAACTGTATGCCCAGGCCCAGAATACACATTGTGCCGGTGCAATTCATTTTCTAGGCAAAAGACAAGATATTCCCCAACTGCTTCGTGCAATGGATGTTTTTGTGCTGCCTTCGATCGCCGAGGGTATACCTAGGGCAATGCTTGAAGCCATGGCCTCCGGAATCCCGTGCATAGGCACAAACGTCGGTGGTATCCCGGAAGTCCTCGATCAGGGACATTTCGGCAGACTTGTGCCGCCAAAGGACTGCGTTGCCTTGGCTGATGCAATGATACAACTGGCCCAGATGCCCGCCGAGCAGCGAGACAACCTAATAAATACCGCTCGCCAACTCATCATCCGGAAATATGCACACCAGAGACTTATCGATATACTTGAAAACCTCTACGAAGCCGAATACAATGCTGCTTCAGCACGGCATATTTGACAATCGTGCGTTTAAGCAGGAAGCTCGATATCAAAAAGGACAACGACCATCATGGATGTGCATCCTAAATATCCCCCTTGGCTGCCGGCATGTTTGCGAACCGGCTGGGGATTATCGCGAAAAATTAACAAGGTTTATTCGCAGCAGCTTGATCAGGCGGTGATCAATAATCTTCTGGCTGTCGAAGGTCACACTACACCCAGACAATGCGCCGTGCTCTTTTATTTCGCCTGTTCTCTGCCGGCCCCCGGAAGAATTGTTGAGATAGGTTCCTTCAAGGGAAAGTCGACCGTATGGATGGCTCAGGCCCTTAAGCTGCAAAAATCCACCGACAAAATCGTAGCCATCGACCCACACTTAAACACGGGCGACAGAAACATAGTGCCACAATACTTTGAAGAGTCCAGTTATGAAACCTTTCTGGGGAACGTATCCAAAACCGGCCTTACTCAATGGGTTCAACCCGTCAAAGAAACATCGAGGCAGGCTTCCGAAATCTGGAATGGGCCGATAAAACTGATATTTATTGATGGTGCCCATAGATATGAAGACGTCCTGACCGACCTGACTCTCTGGGAACCATTTGTTCGAAAAAATGGTATTATAGTTCTTCACGATACGAAACCAGGCAATAACTTTCCTGGCATTCGCAGAGCGATGAATGAATACCTTAAAAGCTCACCGCGTTTCAAAGAGATACTGCAGTTACTGAACATGACGATATTTGAGAAACTTTTGTAAGATAATGCCTTCTGTCAGCGTAATAATTCCAACTTATAACAGAGCGGACGTTGTCGTTCAGGCCCTCAGCAGCGCCCTGAACCAGACTCATGGAGACCTCGAAGTTTTAATCATCGACGATGGCTCTACTGATAACACGCGGCCTGTCATTGAGGCTGTCAACGACGACAGGATCAGGTACTATTACAAAGAAAATGGCGGTGTCTCAAGCGCCCGCAATCTCGGAATAGCAGAATCCGACGCTCAATATATCGCCTTTCTTGACTCCGACGACATCTGGCCGGAAAACTTTCTCGGGACACTTCTTAACGCCCTCAGAAACAATCCCGGATACGGTCTGGCCTACGCATCGGTCGAAATCATCTCCAGCCGGGGCTTATGTGCCACATCGCATCTTACGCCTTACTGCAAATCCGGCAGTATCACAATAGATTTGTTCAAAAAAGGTTTTATCTGGATTTCCACGGTTGTTCTTGCCCGTGATGCGTTGGCAGATCTGCGTTTCGACGAATCCTTGAAAAATGGCGAGGACTCCGACTTCCTGCTCAGGCTTTCACTGCAGACAAAATTCCTCTACGTTCCCGGCGCATCGATCAAAAGAACATCCAGCCCTGACAGCCTTTCATGTTCTGCAGGTATAAACTGCAATAGAATCCTCTCGCTGGAGAGATTCTATTTTCGCCTGGGAGGAAACAGGACCGTACCTGCCGGCACAGCCAGGCGCAAACTCAGTCATGCCTGCAGAAGAATCGCCAGGGAACATCACCGTGCAGGCAATCTGGCAGCAGCAAGGTACTTGTATAAAAAGGCTTTTCTTTACTATCCGTTCGACCTGCGTCTTTGCGTTGGATTTGCGAAAACCGTTTTCAAAACCCGGGACAATCAGCCGGCCTGGCAGATGCCCCCTCAGCTTGCTGATCCTGTTTGTTCGGAGATATAGGCAATGAACGTTGTTACCGCCTCTGATGATGGCTTTTTTCACTGTCTGAAGGAACTGGCATGCAGTGTCAAAAAATATTACGATAAGCCAATCATCGTTTACGACCTCGGCCTCTCAGAAGAACACAAAAAACAATTTGAGGCGGTCATAATCCCGATACAAATTGACGAAACTGTTGACCACAAAGGGACATCCCTTCTGTCTCCCGGCGGAATCCCGAGCACAAGAGCGACACATAAGCCGTTCTGCGTTAAACATTATTTCCAGTATTACACCGAGCCGATGATTTTCGTTGATGCTGATTGTCTCTTCACACAGAAAGTAGAAGAAACCGGCTTTGATGTCGGTGTTACCTATACGCCCCCCAGGAAAGGCAAAAGGGTGTATTATTATAACGGCGTTATAAATTCAGGCGTCATTTTCTTTAACACGCCGGCCTGTGAACTTGTGGACTGCTGGGCCCGGCAGTGCCGGAGAAAAGATACCACCGACCAGAAGGCTCTGTCCGATGTCATCGAGGAAACTGTGGTTCTACGGGATTATAAACGCATACAACAATGGCACGGCCTGAAAATAAAGATATTCGACACCGCTGCTTACAACGACTTTCATCTGACCGGAAAAGGTAAAATACTTCATTTTATTAATACAAAACATGACAAAGATATATATGAGCGGTTGATTGCCGGCTACAAAAAAGGCAAAGATATACGTGCAATGTTCCGTGAGATCAAAAGAGGCCGAAAATCCCGCCCTAAGATAATAAAAGAGAAATTCATTGCATTTTTTCAGAAACTTGGCACCGGTAATTGATATGGCTTGAAGATGATAATCGTTTACCTGAAAGGTGGTCTTGGCAATCAGCTCTTCCAGTACGCTCTCGGAAGACACCTCGCCGAAATACATAATACCGAACTTAAGCTGGATGTTTCCGCTTATGGTTACTCCACCCCCCAGGCAGACACTTTCTGCGGCCTGCGCAAGTATGCCCTGCACCCGTTCAGCATAAAGGAAAACTTTGCTTCCAGAGAACAGGTTAAACAATTGACTGAAGTAAAGCAAACCGCTCTCCGGGAATGGCTGCATAATTTACTTCACAAGCACCCCCCAAGGCCCCGCTCGTTTATCTGCGGCAACTATACCAGTTTCAACCCCGGTATATTGAAATTGCCTGACAACGTCTATCTCGAAGGATATTGGCAAAGTGAAAAATACTTCCTTGGCATCAGCCGAATCATCCACAGGGAATTTGCCGTCAAAACCCCACAGAGCGGCAGGGACAGGGAACTAGCCGAACAGATGGCCTCGACTTGCTCGGTCGCTGTCAGTGTTCGCCGCGGCGACTACGCATCACAGCCAAAAAAGCAGCAGACTCACGGCCTTTGTGACAGGGATTATTATCTTCGCTGTGTGGAATTCATAGTTCAGAAACTGGCCAAACCGCACTTCTTTGTTTTCAGTGACGAAATTGCCTGGTGCCGTGAAAACCTGAAGCTGCCTTACCCGGTCGTATTCATCGATCACAACGGCCCTGATAAAATCCATGAGAACCTGCGTTTGATGAGTCAATGCAGACATGACATAATTTCCAACAGCACCTTTGCATGGTGGGGGGCATGGCTCAATCAAAATCCGGACAAGATAGTCCTTGCACCTGAAAAATGGTTTGCCAAGGCGGATAAAAGCTCTGCGGATTTGCTGCCGGACAGATGGATCAAATTGTAGTCTGACGAGTTGTCGCAAAAATCTGAGAGAGAAATAACTTTTATGTCAACTTCTATAAAGACGATGCTAAAGAAGCCTGAATGGGTGTTAATTTTTATCATCTGTATGCAGTTGTTTCTGTTGTTTTGTTATAATATGCACAGAACATCTAATTACGATGAGTTCGAGGCGGTACACACCTCATGGAAAATTCTCAATAACGAGAGAATTTATGTTGACTTTTTCCAGCATCACCACCCTTATTTTTATTATTTACTGCTTCCATTTATCAAAATTTGTGGTGAAAACATCGGCACTGTTATCGTCCTGCGAATATTAATGTACTGCCTCTTCACAGCCATTATCTGCATAACATATCTTATTGCCCGCAGAATCTCTGACAGCAAGGCCGCACTTACCGGAATCTGTCTGCTTTTAGCCGTGAGGATGTTTTATGAAAAAGGGCTTGAGCTGCGTCCCGACGTTCCGCAGACCCTTTTCGGATTGCTTGCTATCCTCATGCTCCTGATATATACTGAAAAAACCCGCTTGTATTACCTGGTGTATAGCGCCTGCGCCCTGGGTCTGTCTTTTCTTTTCCTGCAAAAAGCTGTGTTTCTGGTTTTCTTATTTGTGCTTGTCCTGGCATATGGTTCTTTCTTCGGAAAAATGCCTCGCACGGCGATTTTCTGGTTTTGCCTCTTTTTTGGCTTAACTATTATTCCATACTACGCTTATTTGTTTTTTACTGATGCCGTTAAGCCCTATTGGGTTTTCAACTGGCTTGTTAATATGAAGCTGCTTGAGAGGTATTCTGCTCTGACAACTTTGAGCAGGACAATTGAATATAGCCTTGCTGTGTGGCTGCTGTACGTCATAAGCATCCCTTTTATGCTCAGGCACAAAAGGCTGTTTACGATCCTTTTTTTTTCACTGGGCATGATTTTTTCGCTGTTCTGTGCGAAGACACCGTACAGCCAGTATCTGCTGCCCGCTTTTCCGCTTGTTGCGATAATCGCCGGGATAACCCTTCGGAACCTTGTCGCAGGAAAGACGCTCATCTTCATTGTCATAATGGCGGCAGCTTTAGGCAAACCCGTGAATCATATTATCCGAGATCTGGCTCGACCTTCTGCCAGAGAGCGGCTTGATAAGGCGGCTTATGTTTTATCCATTACCTCACCTGGTGATTGCGTTTATGACGGCGATCGCCGTTTCAATCTCTTTCGCAGGGATGTGGATTTCTTCTGGTTTTCCCTGGACCCTCAAACAGGAGCACTGGCTGCTTACAAAATGCTTACCGGATACGAGTATAATGTATGCGAAAATATCCGTCGCCTGAAACCGAAAGTTGTATCCACTAAATATGTGGATAATCTATGTGATGTAATTCATAGCGATTATCGCGCAGACGTATTGTATAATGATCTTTTGTGTTATGTAACGCTGGCAGAATAAGGAAATGTATGTATGGTGGATTCTGAATTAAGCCGCAGGTCTTTGTACATCCGCGTGCCGGGAGGTTTCGGCGACAATCTCATGGCAAGTGCGGTTATCGCCCGGATACATGTCGAATATCCCGATATGCGGATATTTGTCTGCACCAAACGCCGGGAAATTTTCCGGAATAATCCTCATGTCGCCGCAATTTACAATACAAGAACTCTGCTGAAACATAACATGTCGATTTACAATCGCTGCTGCACTTTTGAATATGCGACATATGACCGGATACGTGAAGAAAAATCGCAAAAGCATCTTATCGACTACTTCTACGACTGTCTGCCTTTTGATATTCGCACCCGAAACTATACGCCGGAAATATTTCTTACCAGCCGGGAACGCTGCTATAAAGCCTCAAGGCTTCAAGGGATAAGCAGGCCGCTCATCGCGATCTCGCCCTATGCCGGAGCGACCACGAGGATACAGAATAAAATCTATCCGCCCGAAAAATGGCCTGCTGTTGTGGAAGGCCTTAAGAAGCATGGCTTTGCCGTGGTTCAGTTCGGAAGAAGAAAGGAAGGTCCCGTACTCAAAGGCGCCTTTGACTTTCGAAACATAGGTTACCGCAAATCTGCTGCTGTGCTGCTTCACTGTGACGCCCTCATTACACACGTCAGCGGATTCATGCATCTTGCTGCGGCGGTTAGCGTTCCGTGTCTGACGCTTTACGGAGGAGTCGAAGACCCGCGCATAAGCGGCTACCCTCAAAACCCTGACTTGACCGTATCCCTTGATTGTGTTCCCTGCTGGCTGGCCCAGCCATGCGACGATCCTCGCTGCAGAGAGCTGCTCAGTCCGGAAAGGATCGTTGATTCTGCTGTGCGGTTTGTCGAATCATCTGTAATAAAAAAACTGCCTCAGGGCAATCATAACAACTTCCTGTAAACCGCCAGTGTTGCCGAGGCAGTCCTGCTCCACGAGAAATCTTTACACCGCTGCAAACCCTTAGCAATAAGCTGCTGACGCTTGGCCTCATTGCCGGCAAGTGTGATCATTGCCTGGGCAATTGATTCGGTGCTGAAGGGATCGACGTACAGAGCGGCATCTCCGGCAACTTCCGGCATTGATGAACAGTCAGAGGTTATCACCGGCACGCCGCATGCCATCGCTTCGAGTATTGGCATCCCAAAACCTTCGTAAAGACTCGCGAAGACGATCCCCTCAGCACAACACAGAATATCCCGCACACTATCCACCGGCCCGGCCATGACGACTTTCTCGCTCATTCCGCTAAGCTTAAGATCGTCAAATTCAGGATCGTTCCTGGGGGCATTACCGACGACGATAAGCTTGATATCCTCTGTAAATTGAGTACAACTAAGTTCAAACGCTTTAATTATCTGAATGATATTTTTTCTTTTGTCCGGCGAAGAAAACGCTATCAAGTATCGCCTAAGATCGGTCTTTAAGCTTGCGGATAACCTCTCTCGTATAGCTTGCTTTTCCTGTTCAGACGCAGGCGTAAAAGACGGATCCGCTGCCAGGTGAACTACGTTTACCTTTTCGCATGAAATACCAAAGATGTTACACAAATCATCCTTGGTTGACTGCGACACCGTGATAAAGTGATCAGCGCCTCTTACAGCGGATTCGAACAACTCCAGCTTTGACCGTTTGTATAAGTCAGGCAGGACATATCGGCGAAGATCATGTACCGCCAGTATCCGGGCTTTGCCTTTTGCGGGCGGCATCAGGTGGTGAAAGCTGTGAAATATATCAAAATCACCTGTGAAATATTGCAGTGGGGGATAGCTGATATACCGCCAGTATCGCTCCACAAGCCGCATCTTCAGAGCTGTCGGCTTGAAGCTTGCCCAGTTACCCAGCCGTTGCTTTATCAGCCTGGCCTGTTCGTCAAACTGTCGCGAATAAAAAAGAACAAGCCCGGGTTTTTCTTCCAGCGATTCAAAACCTTTCAACAGATTGGTCCCGAAGGTATAAAAACCTGAAAATCTGTTTACCAGGACCGGATTCAGATCAAAGACAACTCTCATCGGGCACCGTTGTTGCAGGCAAGCCTTTGACGGGTTTTCTCATGTACTCGCGCAGCCAGCCGATGCCGGCTGGACACAAGATTGGGATTGAATTCCAGGTACGCATTGAGAAAGCCAAGCCGATCGGTATTTGTCAATCCGCGGGTCCGGTGCATATTGAGCTGAACAAGGTTTTTCAATCGAAAAGGAAAGGGCAGATTCCTGAAACCTCTGGTGCGCTCATTATCAAGGAAAAAAAACCGCCACGTCTGGTTTTCTTTCCTTGCCAGCACATTGCCGATCCGAAGATCGCCGTGAAAAATCCCGCACCCGTGCAGCCTGCCGATGCACGCGCCAAGCGATCTTATCAGATGACGCTTGTTCCGCATTTCCTCGTTATTCAGACCTTCAGCGATATCGGGAAAATATCGAAAAACCTGCTGTGCATCTGTAACCTCTTCGGTTAATAAGAAACTTGCCGAGCAGTACAAACCCGTTCGTTGATGTGCTATTGCGATAATCGGGGGGGTGGAAAAACCATTGCTAAAGAGCAGAATCGCTGCGTCAAATGCACGTCTTGCGCGGCTTTTGCGGAAAAAATGTTTTATTATGTCCCAGCCGGAGCGATAAAGGTACTGCTTGAGATACATAGACCTCCGATGCCCGTTGATATCGGCTGTGATTTTATGAACCCTTGCAAAATCCGATGAGCGAACCTCATCCACTTGATACCGTTCGACAAGAGCCTTGCTTCCCGAGATCAAGGCGTTTTCAAATACCCCGTCGCAATAGTCCTTGTGAATACACAGGACCCACTTGCCTGCAGCTATGACATTGAAATCTTTGCGGACGGATATAACAGTCCTGTGGAACACTGCTTAACGCCCCACGATCGAGATACCGAGTTTATCGGCAAGCGCTATGGTTTCACTCTTGTCAATGATGATGGTTTTTCCCGCCTCGACAACGAGGCATTTACCGCCGTTTTCAGACAGGCCGCGGATTGTGTCCGGCCCTACACACGGCACGTCAAAACGCAGGTCCTGATTTGGCTTGGCGGTCTTTATCAGCGTCCATCCGCCTGCCTTGCAGTATTGGCCCGCTCGTTCGATCATCCTTGCGGTTCCTTCGATCGCCTCAACCGCGATGACTTCCCGTTCCTTGACAGCGACAGCCTGACCGATGTCCAGTTCGCCAAGCTTTTTGACAATGGGCCAGCCGAAATCAATATCGTTTTCTACGTAACTGCCCGGTTGGGTCCGTGTCATAACGCCTTCATCAGCCAGATGATCGGTGCAATGTGTCATTGAATTCTCCAGAATGATTCCTCCACTTGCCAGTTCGTCAGCCAGCGCACTAAGTACAGTATCAGTGCGTTTGTCCCTGCCTCTAAGCCGCAGGTACCATATCCGAAAGCTCCGCCAGTCAGGCAGGTATTGCACAATTCGCCATGGAGTAAATATCTGCTGCTTGGCGATACGGCCGGCTATAACAGCACAACTGACATGGTGTCTGCGCAATACACGAATCCATGCTCCCGGACGGGCAAGAGGAACCCTGGTAAAGACATCTACCACCTCTGCCAGGCCGGGCTCGGCGTTGTCGTCCAGGCCTACACAAACTACTTTCAAACCAGCTTTGCGGGCTCCCTGGGCAATCAAAAACGGCAGTCGCCCCTGCCCTGCAATCAATCCCAGCGGTTTATCACCAGGCATGTCTTATTGTTCTTTCTCTATGGCTCGTTCATTCTCTTCAGAGGCCAGAAGCTTCTCCATTTGCTTTTCAAGCTGCTTTATGCTCTGTCGCATCTCCGGGAGGTATTGAATCGTGCTGTATGCCCGCTTACCCTGAGTCGCCTCAATTGCCGGGGCTCCCAGGATAATCTGGCCGTCCGGAACGCTTTTGATAACACCCGCCTGGGCGCCGATTGTTACATTGTTACCGATATTTATGTGACCGACTACACCAACCTGGCCGCCCAGTATGCAGTGACTTCCGAGGTTCGTTGATCCGGCGATGCCGACCTGGGCAACGAGCAGGCAATGCGGGCCGATTTTTGTAGCGTGTCCGATTGCCACGAGATCACCGATTTTGCTGCCTTTGCCGATAACCGTATCGCCTAATGTGCCCCGCTCGACCGCACAGCCGGCGCCAAGTTCGACATCATCCTCAAGAACCACCGTTCCGATCTGCGGGATTTTGTGGTGGACTCCGTCGTGTGTGGCAAAACCGAAACCATCCTGCCCGATGGTTGTATTGGCGTTGATAATCACACGATTGCCTATTTTTGTTCCGTCATATATTGCGACGTTGGGATATATTATACAGTCATAGCCGATCTGGACGTTCGGGCCGATGAATACGCCGGGGTAAATTATACAACCGCTGCCGATGATGGCACCAGAGGAAATTGTGACAAAATCGTGGATATGGCAGTCACCGCCGACCTTGGCATTGTCGCTGATGGAAGCCTTTTGGCTGATGCCGGTTTCAGGGTGCTGTCGATGACCGTGAAGAAGAACAACGATTTGCATGAAGGCGTAATATGGGTCTTTTGCTATCAGCAGCGGCACCGGCGTTTCGGTCTTTTGCGCCACTATCACAGCACTTGCCCTTGTGCTCTGCAGCTGCCGGGCGTACCGGTCATTGGCAAGGAAACTGATCTGACCATTTTCAGCACGGCCAAGTGTAGATGCCGCTTCGATTAATATGCTTGGATCTCCCTGAACATAGCCCCCTACGTATTCAGCCAGCTCACCCAGACTTTTTGCAGACATATAAGAATCCTCGATAAACAGAACACTTAAAAATAGTTATTGTCTCAGCCGCGGGAGACAAAACAACTATTATAGCAATACAGCCGGGTTCGTCAATTGTCCAGAAGTTGCATGACCAGATTACACAGATTCCGGCAGGGCTGTTCGGTCAGCACGGCAAAATCGCGGGTCTGATGCTGTATGACGGTGATTTTCGGGCCGAGAGGCTTGTAGCAGGCGGCATTGGTTGGCCCGAAAAGGGCTATTGTGGCTATGCCTGCAGCCCCGGCAAGATGAGTTATGCCGCTGTCGTTGCCGATAAATACCCTGGCACAAGTTAGAAGCTGTAAAACACGGGTGAGCGAAAGGCCTGATGCACAGGGTGCGGACTGCTGTAGAGAATTGAGGGATTTTGTGTTCAGCCTGTCTATCTCGGCAGGCCCCAGCAGAAAGAGCACTCGGCAACCATGGCTGGTGAGTATGTCTGCTACAGCGGAGAAATTCTGCACGGGCCAGCATTTTTGCGTACTGCCGCTGCCGGGGTGGATGATGATAAGGTTTTCGTGGTCCCGGATGCCCAGATCGGCAAGCAGTTCAATGGCGCAACGTCTGTCGTCACTGCTGGGATTTATAAAGGTACGATTGATCGATATTTCGGACTGGAGGTTGATGAGGTTCTGTGAAGCGAATAAGCGGATATAGAAATCGCTGATGTGGCTGGAAAGGTCGGCAGGGGAGTTCAGCGGGACGGTAGTAATTTCGGCGGAATGGCTGCAATGGGCGGTGAAGATAAGGTTTTGCTCGAAGGTGCTGCCCGGCTCTCCGAGGAATGTTATGATCCATTTGTAGTCTGCAAATACATGTATGAGAGGGTCGCTATCGGCGAGTACAAAGTCGGGCGGCTCGAGGAACATGCGGTGCATGGCAATAGAGTCGATTGAGCGGATTCTGTCGATGCATGTTCTGCCTGGGAAATAATCGATGTATTCCGAGCGGCCGATCAGGTGTACCTGGCCGAACTGGAGCAATTGTTTCATGAATTCGGCGAGGGGCAGAGTCAGGATGCAGTCGCCGATAGCGCCGGGCTGGATAATCAGGCCAGCAGCAGCTTTACGAGCAGCTTGGGTTTCGGCGTCTTCGAGAGCCTTGAGAATGTCACTTTTATTTGCCTGGTACATACTGCTTGTGGTTTTGGTAATTTACATAATAACGGAAAATAACAGGTTTTTCCATAAGGACGCCCTGAAATTATCGCGGCTTAGGGACAAAAAAGGCTTGCGCCCAAACCCCCAATTCCCGACCAAATTTTCCACATAACGCCCCCCGCGCAGGCTTGGTTAAATAGTTGAGCATGTCGTTTTTCCCACTTTTCGTTTGCAGCCTGCGCGCAAAAAAGCGAGACCCCAAGAGGCCTCGCCTGAAAAACGGCTTATTTAGCATATCGATCTTAACCTACGGCTTTTTCAGCAGATTTGTAATTGCGTTTCATGGGTTTCTCAACAAGCCCCATGCGTATAGCTTTGGCCGAAACCCTGATCCTGCACACCTTGCCATCAACCACTGCCCGCACCTGTTGGTGTCACCTTATTCACAATTTTCAACTATCAAAGAACAACTTCGGAGGAGGGCTGATGAAAAAATATACTTTTCAATTCATCAGGCCGCCGGACGGGTCGCCATAAGTGTCAACTTGTTTTTGCTAAAAGCCGGGATAATTCATCCTTAAGCTGTTGTGTATTTTCAAATAAGATAGTGTTGATTCCGACATTTTTTGCGCCATCTATGTAGTCGGCCCTGTCATCAATGAATATGGTTTGCTGAGGTTGTGCCTGAAGTCTTTCCATGGCTAGCTCATAAATTTTTCTTTCCGGTTTTCTTGTCCCTTCATTACAGGACAGGATAATTGCATCGAACATATCACGAGGAAGTAGCTGACAACAGTACTGACTTACCGGCATTTCAGTATTAGAAAGTATAGCGATTTTGTATCCCTTGCTTCGCAGCGAGGAGGCTAACAAGAACATATCCTCTTTGGGCGAATAAGCAGTTCTGATAGCCTTTGTCCATAGTGAATCAATTGTCGGGCAAGGCACCTTCAATTCACCGCAAACACGTGCCCAGAATGCGGCTTCGGGGATGCTGCCTTTCTGGAAATCAGCTTCGAATTTCCGATGAGTTTTTATGTAGTCAGCCACTGGTACTTCCAAGGCCTCTGCACAGAACTGCATCAGTTTCGGCGCAGGGTCGTCTATTAGGACTCCACCCCAATCAAAAATTATAGCTTCCATCGGTTTCATAAGGCAAGCGTGTGAATTTTGACTCATCGACTCATCAGGTTCTATTGAAGCCGGTGATTCCATTATATCGCCCCTGATGATTCTGTTTCCAGAAATCTTCCATTTCTTTCCGCCAATTGTTTGCTGCATTAGTCAATTCAGCCGTAAGCTGCGGATATTTGTCCTTCAGGTTTACCTGTTCCGACATATCTTCATCAAGATTAGAGAGATGAATACTATCCTGAGGCGGAGTATCTTCGACTATCTGGCCATTTAGAACCAATTTCCATGGTCCGCGTCTAACGGCTGTCTGATTGGCCTGTTCCCAAAAAATCTGCCTATCAGGAGCCGGGGTTTTGTCAATTACCATATGTGTTATATCAAGGCCGTCGAAATCATATTCGGTCGGGTCGGCACCTATAAAACTCAGGAAGGCAGGAAAGATATCCATCGCCGCCGCCGGCTCATCGATAACCCGGCCTGCCGGAATCTTTTCAGGCCAGGTCAATATTGCAGGTACGCGAATTCCACCATCGAAAAGGCTGAATTTATGGCCTTTCAA
This sequence comes from Planctomycetota bacterium, assembly GCA_043816955.1. Lineage (GTDB taxonomy): Bacteria > Planctomycetota > Phycisphaerae > Sedimentisphaerales > CAYZTY01 > JBDRHL01. Next base: position 47,437 of record JBDRHL010000140.1, read on the forward strand.
ATTCCCGGCTGATCCTCCGTAGTACGGGTCTTTCGTTCCATCGAGCCAGTTGCGGCTCTCTCTGCTTGGGCCGTTGTCGCTCATGAAGAAAATGCAGGTATTTTTGTAGCAGCCCTGCTTTTTCAGCTCAGCGATTATCTCGCCTATCCCATCGTCCACCGCACTAAGCATTGCAGCCATTATACGGCGGTCGGGCGGAAGATTCGGAAAACGGTCGATGTATTTTTTCGGCGCATGCATGGGATAATGTGGAGCATTGTAAGCGACATACATGAAGAAGGGCGAGTCTTTACAGCAGGCTTGTTTGAGATAAGATACTGCTTTTTCAGTAATCATCTCAGTTGCATATTTACCATTCGCCCAGATTTCTTTGTTGTCTTCCCATAAGTCATGTACAGGGTCAAAGTTGCCGTCATGAATGCCATAGTAGAATATGTGTGAGAAGTAATCGACGCATCCTGCAAGGATGCCGAATGAATGATCAAATCCTTTTTCATGCGGACGCGAGCCCGGGGCCATGCCCAGATGCCATTTGCCTGAAAGGAAGGTCTGGTAACCCAGGGTTTTGAGCTCTGTCGCGATTGTAGGCATAGCGGGAGGCAGTCCGGTAGCGGTTCTGTGCCCTGCGACGATTGAGCGAACACCCGCTTTTATGGGGTATCTGCCTGTCAGAAGGCTCGCTCTTGAAGGCGAACAAACCGGGCTGTTTGAGTACCAGTTAGTAAATCTGACTCCACAGGAAGCAAGGGTGTCCAGATTCGGCGTGCGAAAATCTGTTGTTCCCATGCATGACAGGTCACCATACCCCTGGTCATCTGTTACGAAGATAATAAAATTAGGCTTATTCATTGGATATATCCTGACAAAAGTTGTTGCATTTTGTTTTTTCCTGATAATTACCTTCTTTTTTCCAGACGTCCAGCATTAATTCATAACATTTCAGGTTCATTCCGGTATATATACAATTGCTTGTGGAAAAAATATATCCGCCGTTCGGCATACCATGTTTTAACGCATAACGAACGGATTCAACAACCTGATTTTCTGTTCCTGTATCCAATAAGCTACAATTTACATTACCGATGAGGCAAACCTTATGGCCTATTTTACGCTTGATTTTGGCGATATCAATTCCTCCCTGCGGATCAAGGCTATGCAAAGCGTGCGGATTTGCGGCAACAAGAGAATCCAGAATCGGCATAATGTTGCCGTCGGTATGTTTTATTACATAAAAACCCATTTGGCGATATGCCTGAATTAACTCAGCCAGATAAGGGGTTATAAATTCATCGAACATGGAGGGCGAAATAAAGGGTCCCGCATTAAAACAATAATCATTACAAAGAGCAAAACCATCAAGAACACCACTTTTCTCAAATATTTCTGCTTTCCTTACGGCCTGATCAACCATCTGCTGGGCGTTATCTTTGATCTTTCGAGGATTGTCCGCGATTTCATAAATAAAGTCCATTAGTTTATCCCCGCTGGGAATTGCGTATGTGGCGTCACCATGGATCATTACAAAATACTTTCCTTCAGACAATTCGCGGATAAGCTCCAGTGTTCTTATGGTTTCCTGAACTTCATTTTCGCCCCATCCTGCCGGAGGGTGAAAAAATATCGCGGAGTGTTCGTATTTTTCAGCTATCATTAAATAAAGGTCTGCGATATCCCGCCGATGAAGTTCTTGTTCGCTATACGACATCTGTTTCCACTGAGTAAAATAACGATGTGCAGGATGAATCCTGCCAAAGGCTTCCATCGTTAAAAAGAATACAAGCTCGAAGTGAGGAACTCTTCCAGGCGGTTCTTTGAGTTCTAAAGCCGTTATAAACTTTTCTCTTGGTGTCATGTTAATTTTCCGGGAATGCGATTTTAATCGATCTCGGCTACGACTTTCATGTATTTCTCAGGTTTTTTCGTTATTTCAGGAATTATCCCCGGAATGTCTTCAAGCCTGATGCGGTGTGTTATCAGAGGCTCTATTTTCAGGTTCTTGTTGTTGATCCATTCATAGATCAGCCTGGTTGCCGCTATTGCTTCCTCGCGTTCACCCTGAGCAATTCTGATATTTCTTTCCTCCAGCTCATCAGCTACTTTTGTCCAGTCGAAGCCTATCCCGAACGGTATTATCATACCGCCTTTTCGCAATACTTTATAAAATTCGCTTCTCAGGTCCAGGCCGGTGGTATCAATTACAACATCAACCTGTCCGAATTTTTTCAGAATCATATCGTATACTGAGGTGTCGGGGGCAAATACCTCATCGGCACCAAGTTTGGACGCAAGATCTCGCCGCTGCTGAACCATGTCAATTCCGATAATGTGTGAGGCACCCATAAGTCCGGCCATTTGCGTATAGAACTGTCCGGATGCGCCCAATCCAACGACGATCACACGGCTTCTGTCTTCTATGTTCTTGTGTCCATCAGCGGCAACAAGCTTTCTGCATGTAGCGATAGCCATCTCCAAAACGCAGGTTTGCCATGCAGGCCATGACTGCGGGACATGAATAGATACCATAAAGTTTCCATATACCCGGCAGTATTCTGCAAAACCCCCGTAAGGCGGACACCAGCCAACTATACGGTCACCTGCGTTCCAACCCTTGATTTTGGGGCCTGTTTCAACTACGGTGCCGCAGAGTTCATGTCCTAAAACAAAAGGCCAATTCTGATAGGGCCAGACCTTCGCAGGGTCCTTAGCAACATATAGGCGATAATCACTGGCATTGCATATGGATGCCGCCTCGACTTTCAGCAGCATGGTTGCCTGTTCAGCGGGTGTCTCAGGTGTATCTTCGATTTTGGGTGCAGGAACGTCCTGTAGTTTAATTTTCCTGTAACCTGTTAATACAACAGCCTTCATAAGGAAAACCTTTTTTAATATTTGAAGTTAAATTCGATCTGATCTCTGCTGAATTCAAGTTTTTTCATTACATCCAGTATTTTATCTACCCTGTAACCCTGTGTTACATCACAAGCCAGGCATTTTCCTTGTTCGATACCCTTAAGAAAGGCTTCGAACTCACCGGTCCACTGGCTCAGGGCATCAGGGAAAATCTGCGAGGTTATTCCGCTATCTTTCTGACGAATCATAATTCCGGCGGGACCCATGCCCTGCCAGTCAGAGCCTTCGGCCCTGATGAGGGCCTGATCAGATGCAACCTCTACGGTTTCTTCCCAGAACGTATTCTGCAGGCCGACCCTTGGAACCAGGAGAAGTCCCATCTGGAAATGAATAAAGTAATCAGACTCCATAAGAAAAACTGCGTTAATATCATACTCATTTCCGGAAGGGTCCCGGAGTAATTTGCCCCAGACTTTGACGGGCGGGCCGAATGTGTACTGCATAAGGTCAAGCAAATGGCTTGCGGAATGCACAAGAAAACCTCCGCCTGCTTTTTCAGGAATATTCTGCCAGACGGCAGTTTTCGGGTCAGCGGCTTTTGACGGTCTTTCATGAATCGCACAATAAAGTTTAATAGTTGCACCGAAAATCCGGCCGGCTTTGGGAAGCTCTTTTTTGATTTGGCCAAAGGCGGGATTGAACCGCTTCATATAGCCGACCTGGAAAACTTTGCCGCTTTTCCTGACGATGTCAACAAGTTTTTCGGAATCGGCCAGTTTTGTGGTCATTTGTTTTTCGCAGAATACATGCTTGCCTGCGGCGAGGGCCTTGCCGGCGAATTCAAAGTGCAAATAGTTGGGCATTGAAATAATAACTGCCTGAACATCTTTGTCTGCAAGAAGCTTGTCATAATCGGTGTAGCATCTTGCCTTGAAGGGTTCAGCGGCTTTTTTCGCAGCATCCGCATTAATGTCACAAGCGGCAACTAACCGGCCGCCGGCCTGTTTAAGTCCCTGCAACTGAAACTGTGAAATATATCCACAACCAACAATACCAATGCCTGTCATACCGGTTTCTCCTATTAATTACGACTATCTGATATTATTTATATTCAACGGAAACCATTTGAAAAATTTCAAGTTCAGGTAAACGGCTGGATATATAGCCATCTGCTTGTGTGGTGTAGGCAAGGTTTTCTCTTTTCGGCAGTAAAAACACGTTTTGTACCTTCTTGCCGTATGGTACTTTCACTTTGAACGGCAGATCGAACAGAGGCTGATTGGCATCCATGGAAAATGAAGTTTCTTCGGAAGCGGGGAAGTTCAAAAAGTTCAAAATCATGCGATTGTTTTCAGGCTGGTCGAATGCCGTGATTTCCACCACCGGATGACAGTCTGACTCAAAATGTACGGGCTTTTGCAACAATAATCGGATCAACTCCGTAAAAGCCGTTCTGTTGGCGAGGGAATAGGGGACCTCAATTTTGCCTACCGAATAAATCGCTGTACCTTTTCCATATTTGTTTATTACAAGGCCTGGGGAGCCTGTATCAGGTCCGACGGGGTTGCTGTGTATGCTGGCAAAGCCTCCATCCTCGATATAATTAACATCGGGATCGGTATAGGGCAGCGCTATAGTCGCCAGAACCGAGGCGGTTTTATTTTTCAGTTTTATCAACTGGCCGTGGAAGCTGAGGACAGGCTGAGGTTTAATCCAGTCAGCAAACCTTTTGTCTATGGGTTTCAAGAAACCGAGCTTGCCTTCTTTTGCTCCCCTGGTGCCGTCAAACGTTATGCTTTTTGCTTCTTTGGTTGCGGCGGGATCAATTATATGTTCGCCGTCATAAGATACGCCGAATACGTCGGCTAACATAAAATCATTAAGCCGGTTACCATCTTTTGTTGTCAGGGAAGTTTGTCCGCTGGCGTAAACTGCTCCGCCGTTGTGCACATATTGCCTGACGGCATCGGCTTCTTCGCTGTCCATCATCAAAACTTCCGGCAGGATGAGAAGCTGGTGTTTATTTTCCCGAATTTCCGAGAGACGTCTTTTTGTGATGACTGTGTATGACAGATGAGCCTGCTGTAAATATCTTCCGGCATTTCTTACCGCTTCAACATGTGGACGAGAGGAAAGCCAGAAAATATCCTGATTATGCATGGGACAGCCGTTATAGGCGAAGTTCACCCGGGACTCAAAACTGTAATAAACCGCGATGTCGCAACAGTGTTTCCCGCCAAGATATTTTTCATATGGTATTGTTTTCTCAAAGACCTTGCCGATATATTCGTATACATCACGTTCGAGTGTTCCGTCGGGATTGATGCCGTCTATCACCTTCAACGAGCCGTTGTGCGCAATCGCCAGAAACAACTGGGCTTCAAGGTAGGCATCGCTTTTCTGGGTTACATGGTCGGAGACATGCAAACATCTTGGAACAGCGAACTGGAAGGCATGACTATCGAGCAGATTGTAGAAAGTCTTGCAGGTAATGCTCTGCTGGGCTCGATGTGCATAACAATCGCCGATGACATAGTCGACGTAGTCAGCCTCTTCAATTGGGAATCCCTGCAGCCACGGCCCCATTAAACCTGCATATTGAGGGCCGTAAATTGCATCGGGCTTTGCCGTTTTCACCGCTGCCCTGAGGTCGCGGATAAACTCTACCATCCAGCGATTCCGTGCCCGTTCAAATTTCACCCATTCAGGGTCAAACCAGTTGACCACCTCCGGGATAGATTTGCCATATTCCTGCTTATATCTCTGTTGACAGTGGTCGCAGTAACATACAAATCCCCAAAACGTCATATCAGTAAACATGCCGTCGAAATCATACGTTCGCATTATCTCATCGACATGGCCGATTGCATAAGCTCGATATTCGGGCATATTAGGACAGCACAGGCCATAGCGTGTATGGTAGTATTCGTTCCACGTTTTAAGTACCCTGATTCGCCAATCAGGGTGGTTTATATAGGCAACATTATCGAAAACAACACTGTAATATGCAATCGGGGAAATACCCTCTTTACGGCAGAGTTTGACAATGTCGCCGACGACATCGCGGCCCTTTAATCCTTTATGCATATGACCATATTTCGAAGGATAAAAACACTGGCCTGCATGAGAATGGCAGTAAACCAGCGTAAGCTGCGCTTTGGCGAGTTTAAGCATTTCCACATAGTTTGCCGGATCAAATTTTGACATAAAATCAGGATGCCAGTCGGGAACATGATTATCGATAATAATATGACGAATACACTGTCTAACACCACTACTCATGATTATTTGCTCCTTGACTGTTTCTCGCTCTTCCAGGTCATAGGCTACATACAGTTCAGTTTGCGGATTTCAGGCAGAAATTTACAAGTTCCTCTACGGTAGTTTCTGCCACGCACACACAGGTATCAGCGCCACCATAGTATACAAGCAGCTTACCATCATCGGTTTCTATTGCGCCACATGTGAATACGACGTTGGGTGTTTGACCGACGCGTTCATAGTCTTCCTGTGCCGCGAGGAGGAATTCCTTTGGCGCGGCGATAAGTTTTTCAGGCTGTTGCAGGTCCATTAACATTGCACCAAGAAAATAGTTTAGTGTAGAAGCAGTATAAGCAGTAGCATGATAGATTTCCAGCCAGCCATGAGCGGTTTTAATAGGGACTATTCCGGCACCACATTTTCGCAGACTCCAGTTGGTTGCCGGGGTTCTGACTGGGGCACTATCACCCCAGTATTTGAGGTCTTCAGAATAACTTATCCACATCTGTCCCTTGCCGTCGATATCCTGGGGTCTTTCAAGACGAACATAACGGCTGCCTATCTTCTCCGGGAACAGAACAGCGTTTCGATTTGAAGGTACAGAAACTGCCAGAGGCTCGAAGTTAACAAAATCATCGGTTTTGGCCATAGCTATGACACAGCCAAGCTCCTTAAGCCACAGGGCATGACAAACGTAATAGACCCCATCCAAAGGCGTTATGCGCATATCGAAACGATCTGATGTGTATTCTTTTTCGATTTTTCGCAGCGGGTAATTGACAGGTTCCGGTCGAACTTCGAAATTGTACCCGTCCCTGCTGGTTGCTACGTAGAAATCTGTGCGTCTGGTATAATCTTCCACTCTTAACAGCAATAGGTATTCATTTCCAAACCTGACTGCACCGGCATTAAAAACAGCGCTGCAGGGGAAAGGCATATTTGAGGGCACAAGGATTGGATTTTCGGAATACCGTTTCAAAACCTGATCTGCTTTCATGTACTGTTTGTCCTTAATAATTGATAGATGTTACAGGGTTTGCCAGTTTTTTTCTCTATTGTATTGTTCCGGACCTTACAAATCCGTCGTCTTTTTCGTCCATGACCTCGGTTTTCAGGTGCTTAAAGAACCGGTAAAGGTCACGAATGCCGCCGGCAATGAGCCACATTGTTGCGGGGATTGTCCAGAAGAAGAACCCGAACACATAAAGTTTCCAGAATTTCAGCCAGTTCTCGGGGTTAACCGTATCCTGATAGGTCAGGTTATACCATATCGTCGAAGCTGATATGATAATCAAAATTATCGCTATTACCCAAAGTATGTGATACATGTGTCGCACAAACCAGTTGCCGCTTGCTGCCTGTTTGAGCTCCATAACTTCCACGTTAACGCCATCTTTTCGATTCAGCAGGCCATCAAGGTCAAATTTCTTCTTCCGCGTCAGCAGCGAAACAAACACGTACATTGTGATACTGGCAATACTCGCGATAAAACAGACACGCAGCCCATCAAGCGGAAACTTTTCACATATTTCTGCCAGAAACGGGATTTTGCCCCATATCTGGCCTAATACAATCCCACTGCCTGCTATTGCCGAACCGGTGATCATTGCCGCCCAGGCTCCGGCGGTGGTGCCTCGCCGCCAATATAATGCCCCAAGGATCACGGTACCTGCGCCGCCGGTGTAAATCGCGCCGGTTACATACATAAACATAACAATATAATCAGTCTCTTTGTAAAAAATACCAAACAAATACACGAATACCGCTATACCGATAACTGCTGCCTTCAAAAGCCACATATGTTGCATCTGAGTCAGCGGTTTTTTTCTAAAAGGCATCACGACGTCCTGAATAAAAACTCCCGTCCAGCTGAGGAAGTAACTATCCAGCGTACTTATCGAGGCAGCCAGCATTCCGACAAGGAACAAACCTACCATGCCGACCGGCAGCACCCGCGTCAGGAAGATCGGTACTATCATCTGGTCCTGTACTTTTACATTTGAGATGCCGTTGAGGGTATTCTGGATTGCCGCAGCTTTATCTGCGAATATCGGCAGACGCATAAACGCGAAACAGGCAATTGGAACAAAGCAGTACAGCGCCACCCCCAGGCCAAGACGTAAATAGGAAACAAGAATCATTATTTTGGCTTCACGAGGATCCCTGGCGGACTGGCCGCGAACCATACTTGGCGACCAGCTAAGAATATTATAAAATGCTGCAAAGCCTGTCATGCCGAAAAACCAGATATTGAACTTATTACCCGCCGTGGTACGAATAGGATTGACCATATCGGCCATGTTCTCCTGCGCATGCAATGCCTGTTCGACGTGATCCCAGGTTACGAGACTATAGACAGCAAAGCCAACGGCAACAAACATGAGCATTATAATACTGGTCTGGATAAAATCGGTGACAACTATGGAAATCTGCCCCCCAACGAAACAAAACAGGACCGAAACAAAAACCAACAGGCCTGTGATGGCAGGGATCGTCTGAATCGAGATGCCAAACAAGTCAAAATGCCGGGGAAGCTGACAAAAATAAACCACAAAGCGTCCCTCGATGATAGGGAAAATACCCATATTTATGACGCCGGAGACAAAACACAGAAAGCCGCAGAAAATCCTGAAGCGCCGGCTGTAGCGCCGCTCCAGGAGTTCGTTAAGTGTCATTACCTTAGTTTCACGAAGCCTGTAAATGCCCCAGCCGGTAATCGCAATTATTAATCCCAAGCCAAGGGTTTGAATATAAATCCAGAAATAAGCAGGACCGGCGGCATAGGTCAACTGCAGTATAGCAATAATACTTATCGCTCCAACCCCTTGGCCTGTGTCAGCAACCACCCCCAGGTACCTGCCAACACCTCGGCCGGCAACAAGCCAATCGGAGACACTTTTCATATACTTACGGCAGGCTATGCCGATTATGTTTATCCCGACAAGAAATACCGCTACTATGGTCCAGTCAATGATTGACATATATCACCTTCCGGTTTCAGTCCGAAGTTATAACAATTTTCTTGTCAGTTATGCAATCATAGACAATCACACCAGGATTTCCTTACCATCGGCCTCGCGGGATCGCACGGCGGCATCCAGCAGTTTAATAACTTCAACAGTCTCTGCGATGGGGACCGGCGGTTTTTTTGTCACGAAAAACTCGGCAAGATTTTTACATAAGGCACCATAGAAATCACCTGTTCCCGGAAAATAGGCGGAACATTCCGAGCCGTGGATAACGCCGCCGAAGCCCTGGGCCGGTTTACGGCGGCCGCGGAGCGTTGCCATCCGGCCGTCATTCCATTCGGCAACAATGATCTCGCGATCTTCATGCCAATTACTCGTTCGAACACTTTTCAGGCCAACGCCCATAACGGTTATTATTATCTCGGCGGTATGAACTCCATAGTAGACTATGCCGCGGCCTTTTTCAAAATAAGGTGCCGGGCCGTAAACATCAATACCTGAAGTCTCACCCACTTTGCCTTTGGCTTCCAGCATAGTAGGCTCGTAACGCAGCGAGGAAGTGCTCCAGCAGGGAGTACCATATTTTTCAGCCAGTTCGGAAATTGCCTGCGCATCATCAAATGTATTGGCAAAAGGTTTATCAATATATGTGGGTTTCCGGGCGGGAAGGATTTTTTTTGCCAGTTCCAGGTGAGTGTCACCATTGACAGACTCGATCATAAAAGCATCGCTTTGCTCAATAAGCTCATCAAGATCGTCAACCGGTTTGATTTTCAGCTCATCAACGATTTGTTTTCGCGCATCACCGAGCATTTCAGGGTGTACTGCTGTGGCGGGATCACCCGGCCAGCCTGCCACGAACTTGAGGTCTTTGTAGCGAGAATTTTTCTCGGAAAGCTCCCGCAGACGTGCAGGAAAGACATAGGCGTGACTCGTGTCAAATCCAACAACTCCAATCTTCATATCCTTGACTCCTTAATTTAGGTTCTCACTCATGATATTGGTAAAGAATAACAGTAAAATTGGGCATATTGAGGGCATTTGGCCGATATATTATCGGACAACTTCTCAATTTTTACAAGGAGGCTCGATATGCCCGAACAAAAACACCATACAAAACAGAATGGCTGTGAACCGGCCAATTTACCTTTATCCTTCTTTGCCTGTCCCAACAGTGACTGTGCAGACTTCAACCGCTTCGATGCAAACAACCTTTCCATCGCCGAATGGATGGGGAAAGACAAAGCTATCCGACGGCTATACTGTAAAACCTGTGGGACTCGTTTCAGTGAACGACAAGGCTCACTTATGCAGGATACTAAACTATCCCATGTCGATGTTGTACGCATCGTCAAATGTTTCGGCCATGGCTGTTCTGTTGAGGCGACAGCCGACATCTGTGAGGTTGATACCCGCACTGTACAGCGTTTCCTGGAAAAAGCGGGCAAACGTGCCTCTGATTTCCACAATTTGCAACTTGAAAATCTTGATGAGCCTCTCGAAGCTGTACAGATGGATGAACTGCACGGCAAAACAGTCAAACGCAAAGATAAAGCCGAAGTTGTCAAGGTTCCCAAAAAGCTGCGTAAACGCCTCAGTAAAAAAAGGGCAAGACATGGCTTCATACGGCTCTGGCCGTGAAAAGCAGGTTTCTGCTCGAATCGATTATTGGGCCAAGAACGCTCGAAACTGCCCTGCAATTGACCGCTTCGGTGGCTGTGTATTCGAAAGACAAAGACCCTCCGCTGATTCTTATAGACGATCATTTGCCGTACCCGCATGCTATCTTGCAGGTGTTTGGAAATATCAAACATCGCCGTCGCAAAAACGGCAGAGGCAGATTCAAGTATCCCAGGCTCAAACCACCTGCGGATTTGCAGGTTGGTGTAGTGAAGAAACTTCGAGACGACAGAGGCCATTTGTTGAAAGTATCGAGCAAAGCTCTGTTTGGCAAAAAGAAACAAATCGAAAAGCGTATTCAAAAGCTGGGCATTGGTCGCAAGATCAATACTTCTCATATGGAACGACTCAACGGCACAATAAGAGGACAACAAGCTCGCTTGATAAGACGTACTCGCAGCGGCTCTCATCTGGAAGAGATGCTGCAGTATTCGATCTGGCTGTGGCGGGATTTGTACAACTGGACGAGGACGCATTACTCGCTGCTGGACGAAACTCCCGCGATGGCGTTGTCCCTGGCCGACGAGGTTTGGACTGTTTTGAAATATATTTTGTATCCGGTTCATGTCAGCGACTTTCAACGTCAGGACTGGGCCGAGCAGCGTAACAGGGTGCTGGAATCAGCCGTTGATGTTTATAAACGTAATAAAGC
>JBDRHL010000141.1:0-12746 GCA_043816955.1 Planctomycetota bacterium
CCATCCCCCAAGCCCTAATCCCCAATCCAAAATCCAAAATCGCAAATCCAAAATCGTTTGAATCCCCCGGATTCAAACAATTCCCGCAGGTCCGCAAAATCGTTACAACCGTTAAACTCGCTATATCTTAACACGAAAAAATAACTAGGGACAGTCACCTATTTACGGGTAATTAAAACTGTCCGGCCATATACCCCGCACTTGCTGTCAAAAAGAATCTGGCTTCAAAGGCCGGGTGATGAAATAAAATCACGCCATCAGATATTTCTTTCTCCATAGTTGCTAGACCTTACCATTTTGGCCATTCGGATTTTCAATTTCGGGTTTGTTTCGAATTTCTAAATTCAGGCCCTCTCTGCTCACCAGCAAAATTCTGGGAAATAGGAACCGGGCGCTGTTGATAAAGCATTTTTGATTTTTGCTCTGTAATTTTGCTTTTTGATTTTTAATCTTTGATTTTTTTATGCCCCCAGACTCCAGACTCCAGACTAAAGACTAAAGACTAAGGACTCTTCGCCCCATTCCCGCAGGTCCGCATAATCGTTACAACCGTTAAACTCGCTATATCTTAACACGAAAAAAATCGAAAAAATGGTATAAAAGCAGTACAAAACCAGGTAAGAATTGGGTAAAAAATAGCGCACTTTTCGCAAAAAATGATACAAAAACCCCAAAAAATTCACGCTATTTTAATGCCCAACCCTCAATATCCGCCCAAAAACAAGCATTTCCCCCCTCAAAACCTCCCCAAAAACCCCCAATTCCCGACTTATTTTTCCACATAACGCCCCCCGCGCAAGCCCCAGGCACCTTTATTTTTCTTTTTGTTTTTACTCCCCCCAGTTTTTTCCCCCGCCACACACATTTGGACTTCTATGCCTCCACCCCTTCAGTCTGATGCTGCAAAGCCCTGGCTAATCCTATCCTTAATTTGAATCTTTGCTCGGATTTTTCTTGCAAAATTCTTTCGCAGGTGGAAAATAGCTGCTGTTAACCGCTTTTGTAAGGGAGGCAACACTTTATCTGGAGCACTATGCCCAGGGATGGGAGGTTAAAAATGAAAAACGCCGTAATAAAATCTGTCGTGTTAGTTATCAGCCTTGCGCTAATGTTTTCTGGTTGTAATCGCTTTGGTTCAAAGCAAACCCCTGCAAGTAACCAGAAAGTCACCGAAGTGCCGCGAGAAGACCTCAAAACACAATTGCGCAAAAAGCTCGACTACAATTTCACCGACGCCGAAACACACTACAAGCTCGGCAAGCTGTATGAAGAGGATGGCCTCTGGAGCAAAGCCGAGATCGAGTTTAACCGCACCCTGAGTTTCAAGCCGACCCATTACCAGGCCCAGGCAGCCCTTGTAAAAGTCCTCCAGGCCAACAACGACACCCAGAAAGCCGTCATAATGGCCGATATTTACCTCAATCAGGTCAGCGGTTCCGCCGAGAAATCTCTTCTGCTGGGACAGGCTTTTCAGCGGGAGCTTATGGATGATTATGCCTTAAGCTGTTATAAACAGGCCCTTCGTCTTGCTCCTAATTCAGCCGTGATTCACAAACAAATCGGCTACTATTACCTGGCCAAAGGAGACAAGGTTCGTGCCGAAGAATACCTGCGCCAGAGCTTCAGGTTAAATCCGAACCAGCCTGAGGTAGCCGGCGAACTTGGAAGGCTTGGCGTGCTTATCGACTTGCCCAAGACTAAAACCACCGGCACAAAAAAACTCGAAAAAATAGTCGAAAAAGAAGAAAAACAACAACAGCAAGAGTAATTACTACTCCTTTTGTATTGACAGCCTTGTGGAGAATTGATGCGTTACGGGGGTTTTCTTCGTTGTTTTTGGGCACAGATTCAGCCTAGCAGGCTGTATTCACACCACGGACAGTAGTTCCAGAAACTGGAATCCACCGACCATCCGCACCTGCCGCATACTTCAGGGAAAGGTTTTACCCGCCATGCCTTGTGTATTTTGTGCCGGCACCAGGGGCAGTACTTCATAAAACGCATGACCTTGCCGCCGCAATATCTGCATTTACCGTCATAGTGCACGCCTACGGTGCGGACGGGACTTGGCGACTTAAATCCCGGGCCGTAACACCATGGGCAGAATCGCCATTCAGGCCAGACGCCGCGATGACAGCGATAACAAACATGACTAAACCGTGTTCTGCTGTCGAACCGGTTCCTGCCGGTGCCGCACCACGGACAGATAACCATGTTTTCTGAGACAGGCTCTGAACAGCGGACACATTTGAGAAGTGCCGGCAGGGCTTTTCGATAGCGTTTTATGAACTCTTCACGGCGTATCTGCTGCCAGTCCGCTTTTTTCACCGCTGCACTGTCCCTGCCGCTCTTGATATTCTTCGGCAGCACGTGGCGCATCGCGGTGAGCATATTCTCAGCAGATGAAAAGCGTTTTTCAGGCTCTACCCGCAGAGCCTGGCGAAGGAATCTCACAAAGCCGGGGCTTGTGCGCTCACAGAGGCGATTGTGTCCGCGAAAAGGCCAATTGAAAGGCCATCGCGGCAGCACAGCGGTCAGGAACTCGTAGAGAATCAGGCCTACCGCAAAACAGTCACTACGGTATGTCGGGTGTCCGTAGGCCTGCTCCGGTGCGACATATCCCGGCGTTCCATATTCATCGATGGTTGCGAGGCGTCCTTTGATCTGCTGGCCGATGCTGAAGTCACCCAATGCCGCCCGGCCGTTGGGGAAAAGAAATATGTTTGAAGGCGTCACATCGCAATGCACAATCCTGTGCTGATGGGCATACGACAATCCGTCGAGCACCTGTGTGGCTATTGAGGTAATCCGGCGAAAAGACATGGGGCGGGAGCAGTCATCAAGCGTCCCTGCTGAAAGCTCTGTAGCCAGTATGGCATGGCCGTCGATAATATCGGCGTTTTTTACCGGCATCAGATGCCGATGTCTCAACTGCACCAGCATATGGACTTCCCTCATGAGGCTTTTGTTGTCACGCTGTCCGTCCACGCCGATGTTGGGGACCTTCAGGGCAACCCAGATACCCTCGACACAATCCCGGGCCTTCCAGACCTCTGAATAGCCTCCTTTGCCAAGGCATTTCTGAAGGCGGTATTTGCCAAGTCTGTCACCGCGCTTCAGATTAACGGTAGTAGCGGCGTGCGATTGGACTGCCATGTTTTTTCCCTGATCTTAGAAATTCATGATTCCGCTGACCCATACATGATACCCTCACGTGCCGGACTACGCAAGAAACAGCCTGCAAAAGGCTCTGCACAAGAGTATATCAAATACACAGAACTGTCCAAAAGCAAAAAACAATTTCCCTGCTTTGTCCCGAAGGCCTTTGTGGCAGGATTGAAAAACAGCGGCGGTTCTGGTAAAAGAGGGGAAACGAGGTTTGTGAAGAGGCAAGGACAATGGCGGTTCGTTTTATTCTTGGCAGAAGCGGCACTGGAAAAAGCAGATTTTGCGCGGACTCAATGGTGGAATCACTCGCTGAGCCCCTGGACCGGTGCAGGCTGATATTTCTCGTGCCGGAGCAGGCGACATACCAGGCTGAACAGGCTATCCTTTCGGATCCGCGAATTGAAGGCTACCACAGGCTGAACGTGCTTTCATTCAACCGGCTGGGGTTTCTTTTGAAGCGGCACACAGAAGCCGGGCCTGTGCTGTCTGCGACAGGCAGGGAAATGATTGTAAGGCGGATCCTGCGACAGGAAACCATGTCATTAAAGCTCTTCGGTTCATCAGCCAATCAGGGCGGCCTGGCTGGGCGTATAGCGGATTTTATTGTTGAACTGCAGCAGTGTAACTGCGATGCAAAAGACGTACAATCACTTTGTGAGGAGCTGGCGAATAAGGAGGGAGCGAGTATCTCAGCGGTGAAGTACGCCGAGCTTGCCTTGATATACGCCGGATATCTTGATTTTCTGGAGGGAAGATTCGTCAATCCCGATATGCAACTGACCGAAGTCCGCAGACTGGCTGCCGGTTCACAGATAATTCGTGGGGCCAGGGTGTGGATAGACGGCTTTTCCGGCTTCACAGGCCAGGAGCTTGCTCTTCTGGCGGAGATATTTAAGGTCGCTGAGGAGACGAATATCGCACTTTGCCTTGATCCACAGCGGATTGATGTGTCAAATTGTGAAATTGAAGGTCTTGATCCGCTGAGCCTTTTCGCACCAACTGAAAAAACATATGCACAACTGCTACAGATCGCCCGAAAATCCAGGCTGATTGTTCGTGAACCTGTGATTCTCAATACCGTTCACCGTTTTGCGGGCTGTGCGGAACTTGCACATATCGAGCGCAATATATTTGCAGTTGAACCAACGGAAAGGATCAAGCCGACCGGCCATGTTAGAGTGCTTGCGGCAGCGGATGAACGAATGGAAGTAAGATTTGTCGCAAGACAAATAGCAAACCTGGTGCGACAAGATAGGTACAGATACAAGGATATCGCGGTTGTCGCTTCGGACCTGGGAAGATATGAACGTTATGTCGAGGCGTATTTTGGTGATTACGGGATACCATTTTTCATCGACAGCCGCAAGGGGCTGGATCAGCATCCCGTGGTGGAACTGGTGTGTTCAGCACTACGCGTCCTGGTGAATGATTTTTCACACGCTGATCTTTTCTGTTATCTCAAGACCGACCTTGTGCGAGCAGAACGAGATGAAATTGACCTGCTTGAAAACTATTGTATCGCTTACGGATTAACAGGTCGAGACTGGCGTTCCGGCAGGCAGTGGGCTTTTGCGGAAGAGCATGATAACTTTGATGAAGAGAATATCAACCGGATACGACACGCCGCTGTGAAGGAATTGCTTGAGCTGGAGAGTAAATTTACCGCTGAAGGTGAAAAAATCCTGCCGGGTGAGCTGACCCGGATTCTCTTCGATTTTCTTGACGACCTTGGCGTGCAGCAAAGGCTGGAGCAATGGATTGACCAGGGCGGGCCTGTCGAGGCCCGCAGCCATGAGGAGTTTTTTGCGCAGTTCGTGGAGATATTCGACGAGCTTTCGGAGATTTTTGAAAATGAGCCGATGAGTATTGAGGAATATGCCGCGATTCTGGAATCCGCTTTTTCGCGGATGTCGCTGGCGATTATCCCGCCGACGCTCGATCAGGTACTGGTCGGCTCAATCGAACGAAGCAGGCACCCGGAATTAAAGGCGGTTTTTTTAATCGGGGCAGGGCAAAATCAGTTTCCGGTTGTGGTCTCGACTGAGAAGATTATCGGTGATGAAGATCGCAGGGCGGCAAATGAACACGGGCTTGGGCTTTGCGAAGGAATCGAGCAGCAGTTATCGGAGAGGCTCTACATGGCCTACATCGCTTTCAGCAGGGCATCTGAAAAGCTTTACATAACTTATCCGCTGGCAGATGCAGCCGGTAATGCCGCTATAGGTTCAGAATATCTTGACAATCTTAAAGATATTTTTGAGGGTTTCGCGGAAGAAACCATAAATACCGATGTCTGCGAGATCGACCAGGTTCTCTGCCCGGCAGAGCTTGCCGATACCCTGTGTGAAAGGCTTGGCGGTGAAACAGACGCCTCTTTTGACATTGGTTGTGCCGGTGAACTTGCATCCCTGACCCAGCTTCTCAGCAAAGATGAACAATCAGGCGCTTTGGCGCAGCTTGTCATTGATGCGGCAGGCTATGAAAACAAGGCGCAGCTCGATGAGGAAGCCGGCGGACTTGCTTTCGGGAAGCGACTGGACTGTTCAGTAACCCAGCTTCAGCGGTTTGCGGCGTGTCCGTATCAGCACTTTGCATATCACGTGCTGAAGCTTCGAAAACGCAAAGAGTTTAGCCTGGAGCCTGTGGATATCGGCAGGTTTTATCATTCGGTGCTGCAGAAGCTGTTCGAGGAACTGGACAGGAAAGGAAAGAATATTGCTGATACCGCGCAGGCCGAACTGGCTGCGGTTCTGAACGATGTCATCGCGAGGCTTTTGATTGATGATTTGTTTATGGCTAATTTTGTGGGGCATCGAAAACACAACGCATTTATCATCAGTTCGGCAGGTGAAATTCTGCAGGACTGTGTTTTTGAGCTTGCCGAGATGTCACGTGCTGGAGTCTTCCGCCCGGTCGCGGTGGAATTCAAGTTCAGCCGGTATGAAATCCCTCTTTCCGGCGGAAAACGGGTTTGCCTGAAAGGGACTATTGACAGGATTGACGAAGCGCGGCTGGATGGCCGGACAACAGGTGTGGTTTTTGATTACAAGCGAAGGTTTCACAAGATTGACTGGGCAAAGCTGTATCACGGGCTGGATATACAGTTGCCGGTTTACATACTGGCTTCGCTTGCCGACCGCCGGACCGTCGGGGCGTTTTATATTCCGGTAGAAATAACCCCTCCACAGGCAAAAGCAGCGGAATTCGGCAAAACCAAAGAGGAGTTTCAGCGAAAAGGCAGGGGTATTTTTGACGGCAGTTATGTTGGCCGGCTTGACCTGGCGGAATCTACAGGCTCAAATCGGTTCTACGGTTTTTACCGGAAGCAATCCGGTGAACAATATGGGAACTACAAGACAAGGGATGCGATGAAACCAAGGGATTTTCAGGCGGTGCTGCGACATACAGAATCGAAGATAGCTGAACTTGCTGAGACGATACTTGCCGGGGTGATTGACGTCAGGCCTTATCGTCTTAGAAAAGGTTCGCCGTGCAGCCAATGCCTATATAAAGCGCTCTGCCGCTTTGACCGGCAGATCAACAGATACAACCTGTTATCGTCGCCTGGAAAAGACGAGGTCCTGGAAAAGACAACGTTCAGCAAGGCTGAGGTATCCGATGAAGTGGACGGCTGAACAGAAACTGGCGATAACTTCGCGCAGAGCAGATGTGCTGGTAACAGCGTCTGCCGGTACGGGTAAGACGATGGTCCTTTCCGGACGGTGTGTTGAGGCAGTTGCAAACGCTGCTGTGCGTGCGGATGTCGGGCAGATGCTTGTCCTGACTTTTACCAACGCTGCTGCCGGAGAAATGCACAGGCGAATCGCTCGGCAGCTCAAGGCCCAGTTCGATTTCAGCAGAAACGATCACGTCCGCAGGCAGTTGTGTCTTCTGGATGCCGCGGATATCGGCACTATTCACTCGTTTTGTCGAAAACTCATCTGGCGCTATTTTTATAAGATAGGCGCAGATCCCACACTGAAGGTTATAGACCCTGATGAGCAGAGACTTTTGAAGGCCGAAGTACTTGATCGGACGATAGACTGGGCATGGGAGCAGGGCAATTTGCGCCAGGGTCTGGAACATCTTTTTTACAGGCGAAATGTCGGCCCCGGCGGGTTTCACAAGAAGATAATTGAGATCAGTGAGTTTCTGGACGGACTGGTTCACTGCGAAGACTGGTATCAGCGAGCAAGTGCATTTGCTGATGAAGCGGTCCCGATGGATCTGCAGGAAGAACAAAAAACCATGCTGCTCGAAAGGTTCTGCCGGATACGAGACAGTCTTGCCGGTGTATGTGAGCTTGAGAGGAAGCTGCTCAATTCGACAGCATGGTCGCAGATAGTCAAGTCCGGCATTTCAAATGTTGTGCAGGACTGTATTGATCTGGCGGAGGCGGGCGATATAAATGCAATTAGAGAGAAGATCAGTGATTTCAAGGCACCGAGGCTGGCGAAATCTCCCGGTACCGACGCTACGGAAATTATAAGGGAACAAATCAAGGCTGCTGAGAAATCGCTGCGTGGCCTTTTGGAGCTTGCTGTTTTGAATCCGGATTATTTACAGGCCGCAGCAGCTTCGGAAGGAATCAGTGTCAAGATTCTTATCCAGCTTGTAAGGAAGTTTGGAGAGCTTTACCATCAGGCGAAAACCGAGGCCGGATGCGTTGACTTTGCTGATCTGGAGCGCTATGCACTGAAGATACTGACGGATAAAAATGGACAGGCTTCACAGGCTGCGCTGGACTTACGAAGCCGGTACAAATATATTTTCGTTGATGAGTACCAGGATATAAATTTTGTTCAGCAGCGTCTGTTAGAGCTTCTGGGTGAGCATAATAATGTCTTTGCTGTCGGTGATGTAAAGCAGAGTATATATGGTTTTCGCCAGGCCAGGCCGGAGATATTTATTCAGCAGTTGAAAAAGGCTTCAGCAGATCCGGGAGACGGCAGGGGGGCTTTGCGAGTTGATTTAAGTTCGAATTTTCGTTCGAGGCGTCCGGTCCTAGATTTCGTAAACGCTCTTTTCAGGCGGATTATGACCGAATCGGCCTGTGGGATAAGCTATGATGATCGAGCGGCTTTGAAGGCGGGGTTTGAATACAAAGATCAGACGCAGGATAGTAACAAGACAGAAGCTTTTGTTGAGATTAACCTGCTCGATGAGGAGCAGGCTTTGGAAAACGGCGACAATGAACAGACGGAGGAGCCGGATGAGGAGCAGGACAAGGCAGTTTCAGCAGATATTGCCGGCACAGCCCAGCGCGAGGCATCGATAATTGCCGAACGCATACAACGTATGGTCGGCAGGGGGAGGGGAAAGGCAGAGTTTCAGGTTTACGATAAGGATGATGACAGATATCGCGATGTGCAGTACAAGGATATTGTGATACTGCTCCGCTCGCTGGCACACAAGACAGGTGAATATACGGAGATTCTCCGCCTGGCAGGGGTTCCGGTCAGAAGCCAGAGCGGCGCGGGATATTTCGATGCGACGGAGATTTGTGACTGCATTTCACTGCTGAAGGTGCTGGATAATCCGCAGCGTGATATAGAGCTTGCGGCGGTGCTGCGAAGTCCGTTTTTCAAGGTCAGCGACAGCGAGCTGGTAAAAATCACGGCAACGGCAATAGCAACCGGGGGAAACGGCTGTTTCTATGATCGCCTCATGCGGTATTGTGAATCCGGGCCTGATGTTGTCCTGCGGGCGAAGGCGGCGGCAGCGGTTGAACAGATTGAGCGATGGCGAATTCTCGCGCGACGTGGGAATCTTGCTGATCTTGTCTGGGGGATTTGCAGATACGGGGGTTATTTGTCTTTCGTTGCGGCTATGCCGAACGGCAGACAGCGTAAAGCCAATCTTCTGAAGCTGCATGACCGGGCAATTCAGTTTGAAGGTTTTGCTACCAGCGCAAGGAGAGTTTCACTCAGGCGGTTTGTTGAATTTATCGAAAAGCTCATCGAGCAGGACACGGACTGGGCACAGGCTGAGCCGCCCGGTGAGGCTGACAATTCGGTTCGGCTGATGAGCATTCACAAGAGCAAGGGACTGGAGTTTCCTGTTGTTTTTCTGGCAGGCCTGGGCAGCAGATTCAATATGGCGGATACGAGAACAGAATGTCTTCTCGATAAAGATTGCACGATGGGGCTTCGTCTCGTTGAAAAGAACTTCAACAGCAGGGTCGAGTCGTTCAAGTACCAGCTCATACGTGAGAAAAAACGCAAAGCAACTATCGCTGAAGAAATGAGGATTCTTTATGTTGCCCTGACACGAGCCCGCGAGAGGCTTGTCCTGAGCGGAGTAATTACAAGCAGGAAATGCCGCAGGATTCTTCAGGTGGGTGCACTGATGGGCGGCGGTTACGTGCCCGGCTGGATTCTGCAGTCGTCAATGTCACCTGTCGAATGGATTCTTTACGCCTTTGCGGACAATAAAACTCTTCAGAGAGCTTTCGATGCGGATCCATTGGAAAATACTGCTGAGCAGAGCCTGTTCAGCCTGTATTGTCATAGCCGGGAAAAACTCGATCGCATCTCATGCGACATCCTGCAGTATAAAAAAACAGGAAACATCTTTGAAAAATGCGATGCAGTTTCAGCAGGGGCGGCGGATCAACTTTTTTCTAAAGTGTGCAAGATGCTGAACTGGCGGTATCCTTTCAGCGAAGCTGCCGGGCACAGAGCGAAGGAATCTGTTACGTCGCTGACACACAGGAACGATGAGTTTTATCAAAGGAATTTTTACGGCAGTATTCGGCGCAGGCCGAAGGTGCTTATGGGAAGACAAGGCAGCTTCGGTGAGCGCGCAGAAGCGATGGAAACAGGTGCAGCGACACATATTGTCATCCAGAGGCTGGATATATCCAAGGCAGCGACAAAGGAGCACATTGCCCAAACCATTGAGAAGCTTGCAGCGGAAGGAGCTATTGTGCCGCGTGTTTCCGGGCAGGTTGATATTGATTCCATCCAGCGATTTTTCCACAGCGATCTGGGCAAAATTGTACTCAGGAATGCTTCCTCGCTCCAGCGTGAATGGACTTTTACCTATGCCCGGCCTGTCGGAGCGGACAGGCAGATCATCCAGGGGATCATTGATATGCTGATAGAGACCCCTGACGGTCTGATTGTGATCGATTTTAAGACCGACAGGGTAAATGAACAGAATATTCATGAGCGGGCCGAATCATATTTTGAACAAATAAGGCTTTATGGCAGGGCGGCTGAATTAATTCTGAAAAAACCTTTTGTGAGCGGATGGCTTTATTTTCTCAGCCCGTCAATCGCAATAAAAGTCGTCTGAAATCCGGGCGGCGATTGTTATTTTTGCTTGTATGTTCGTGATGAATCCATATAATTACCGCACGCAGGTTTCGTAAGAGATATTTTAATCAATCCGGGACAAGGAGAACAGTTAGACAATGTCGAACGCACCAAAAGCCAATGCGGTGGTCAGCCAGTCAGGCGGCCCGACGGGAGTAATTAACGCATCACTGGCGGGAGTAATCGAGGAAGCGAGCAGGCATGACGTTATCGTGAATCTTTACGGTGCTGTGCATGCCGTAAACGGAATCGTCAAGGACCAATTCATTGATTTGAAAAAGCTTTCGCCGGAGGTTCTGGAGGAAGTTGCAGCTTCGCCGTCTTCTGCTTTGGGCTCCAGCAGAGATAAGCCCAATGCCGAATACTGCGGCAGGATACTTGAGGTGTTCAGGAAGCGTGATATACGATATTTTTTCTATATCGGGGGCAATGATTCAGCGAATACGGTACATATAATCAATCAAATAGCAGAACAGCAGGGTTATGAGCTCAGGGCGTTCCATATTCCCAAGACCATCGACAATGATCTGCTCGTAACAGACCACTGCCCCGGGTATGGTACAGCGGCGAGGTTCGTGGCCTGTGCGCTTATGGGTGACGATCAGGATAACAGGGCCTTGCCTGGTATTAAGATTGATGTGATTATGGGTCGACATGCAGGTTTCCTCACGGCTGCCGGGGCGCTGGGCAGGCGAAATCCGGATGACGGCCCGCATCTGATATACATGCCGGAAAGACCTGTTTCGGTTGGTAAGCTGATTTCGGATATACAGAACGTGTATGACAAGCTGGGCAGATGTGTTATCGCGGTAAGTGAGGGGATATGTGATGACGACGGTGTGATCTGGGCTGAGAAACTTGCACAAGACAAAGAGACGGATTCTCACGGCAATATCCAGCTTTCGGGCACAGGAGTTCTGGCGGATTTTCTGGCGGGGACGATAAAGGACAGGTTTGATGTAAAGCGCGTCCGGGGGGACACTTTCGGCTATCTTCAGAGAAGTTTTGCCGGCCTGCAATCGCCTACCGATGTAACTGAGGCAAGGCAGTGTGGCCGTTACGCGGTACGTTTTGCGATGGGTCAGCAAAGCGGTTCAGTCGTGATAAAACGCACAGGGTCGGGCAAAAACTACGCAGTCGAGTATTTATGCACCGAGTTAAGTAATGTTGCTGAGCATACTAAATCCATGCCGGATGAATTTATCAATTCGCAGGGCAACGGGGTTACCGAGGCGTTCATAGAATACGCGATGCCCCTGGCCGGAGAATTGCCAAAGACACATTTTCTTGGAAACTACCCAAGAATCTGATAAGCAGTTAATTTCCGGACAATACTGACTATGGCAGGTCAGATAATGAGCGTTCAGACGGTCCTTACGGCCTTGGGCCTTACATTTCTTGCGGGCCTGTCGACCGGTATCGGCTCGGCACTGGCGTTTTTTGCTAAGCGGACGAACACAAGACTACTTTCTGCTGCGCTTGGTTTTTCCGCGGGGGTTATGATTTATGTTTCTTTTGTTGAGATATTCACCAAGGCCAAAGACTGCCTGGCTGGACAACTGGGGCAGGCAGGCGGCTACTGGGCGACGACAGGGGCCTTTTTTGGAGGTATGGCATTAATTGCCCTGATAGACAAACTTGTTCCTTCGTTCGAGAATCCGCATGAAGTGCACAGAGTCGAGGAAATGAAGGGCGGCGAACCGACGGAGGGCTTGAGTAAACTCTACCGGGTGGGGCTTTTCACGGCGATAGCTATTGCGATACACAACTTTCCGGAAGGATTCGCTACATTTGCTTCGGCACTTAGGGATCCGAAACTGGGTATTGCAATTGCAACAGCGATTGCGATCCACAATATTCCGGAAGGGATAGCGGTTTCAGTGCCGATTTTTTACGCGACGGGCAGCAAAAAGAAGGCTTTTGCATATTCCTTTCTTTCAGGGCTGTCGGAACCCCTCGGGGCAGTCATAGGTTATGCGGTGCTGTTTCCGTTCTTCAATGACATAATCTTCGGAGCTCTTTTTGCGTCGGTCGGCGGGATCATGGTTTTTATCAGTCTTGACGAATTGATTCCCACTGCCGAGCGGTACGGGCATCACCATCACTCGATATACGGCTTAGGGGGTATCTCCTTAGCTCCAGTTGGCTCTATATATTGTGCATTTCAGATTTTGGCTGTCGCTCATGTTTGAGAAGCCGTCCGTAAGTCATCGGCTCCACAGATACTGCCTGCTGTAGTAGTCGATAAAAAAGCTTACC
>JBDRHL010000142.1:0-9248 GCA_043816955.1 Planctomycetota bacterium
TGAACGCTAACGGAACCGGATCGGTTCTTCTTCTTTCGCACGAACATAGCCCTATTTTAGCTTTGGGACACCCAAAATCAAATACGCTTTCAGTATTTACAAGGACTTACAGCAATTTTTCAAAGGGATGTTGAAGTCAGGTAACATTTTATTCCCAGCTGACGGCTAATCGTAGCGATTGAACTGATGCCTTACCGTCCGTTGTTTGTTATTGATCAGTTCGGTAGGTCAATAAGAACGTGTCATAACACGGCGGGTTTCTACGGGTCGCTGGGCACGACTTCAGCGGACTTATGAAAAATCGCCCCCGGAGCATCGAAACTTCTTCTGCGTTCAGCTTTTTCCTTGTAATATACCTGCCTGAATCTGCTGTCCTCGGTTATTTTTTCCAGATGGCCTGCTGTGGCCATCAGCCAGCCTCCCTTTTGATAGTGATCATAAGCTTTTTCGATATCCATCTCCTCGGGGATAGGTCTGCCATAGTACTGCACGGAGCGGTTTGATACATACTCAAAAGCGACCAGGTCTCCCGATGGGGGTATTAATGCAGCGATTTTCTGCGAAAAATCACGCGAGTATCGATTGTAGTCCAGCGGCACAATAAAGTAGGTGTATAACAGTATCACAGCGGCGCAATACCCTGCAAAAAAAGTCACACATGCCTCTGTCGGCCGCCTTTTTGCCAGCAGAAGTGATACAATTATCATCATAGCTACACACCCTGTGCCCAGCACTACCGCCCCGGGCAGAAAAACGCTATACTCTCTTGCTGCATAGATTATAATCGCCGATGCTATTGCGATTACTCCCGCCAGATGCAGAAGGAGGAAATTTCGCGTGAATCTGCTGCTATAGACCTTTCGCACAAAAATCATCTCTTCGAGCAGAATCCCCGTCAGCGCAGCCATTGCGGGCATCAGTGGTATTATATAGTGCTGGCGCTTCCCTCCGTCGATCGTCAGGAAAACAAGGCCGACCACGAACCACAGCCAGAGAAAATACATCAGGTTTCGCTTTCTGTTCCATACGCGGTAAAAAGGCGCCGCAATCGCTGCAGGAATGAAAGCCGACCATGGAGCCATGAACTGAAACATTCTCAGCAGAAAGTAATGCCAGGCTTTATCGCCGGAAGCGTAGCTGCCAAAAAACCGATCAACAAACTCATGCTTCCATAAAGTCAAATCCCAGTTCATTTCAGCCCCTGCAACAGCGATCGGCCAGGGTAAAACTATCGCAAGGAAAATGACCGGCCCTGCCAGGGGAAGCAGCCTGGGTATGATCTTCCACTCTCGAAAAATCGCAACATAAAAAACAACAGGCAGAATCACAAAGGGTATTGGCGCAGGACCTTTGGCGAGATTACCAAGGGCAAAGCTTACCCAGAAGATTATTGACTGGACAACCTGATCCCGCCGGCTTGTGGCTGTTACAGCGGCATAAAAAGCAAACAGGCTCAAAGTTACAAAAAAAGTCAGCGCCATCTCCGGCCGGGCGTTATGTGAGTATCGTATATACGCCAGTGATGTGCTCCACACCAGTGCCCCCATGAGCGCGATGCGAAGGGTAAGCCATCGCCGCAGATAATAGAGCATCAGGCAGACCGTGCCAACCGCGAAGAACATCGAAGGCAGCCGTGCCGTGAATTCATCTACCTGGCCTGTAATCTTCCCCAATGCCGCCACAAGCCAGTATGGAAGCGGTGTTTTCTGCAGGCGTTGCTGGCCGTTGCACGTCGGCATGAGCCAGTTGCCGCTTGCAATCATCTCACGAGCGGTTATCGAGACGAAACATTCATGGTTGCCCAGCGTCTCGGCGGAAAGTGACCAACTCGCCAATAGTGCCGCAACAGCAATAACGCCGCAGATTGTTACCCATCTGAGGTTTTTCCGCATATTGCCGCTGTCATTCTGTGAATTCTGCATTTAATACTCCGGCATACAGGCTTATTTTATAAGGTCGATGATCCTGTCAAGATCATTATCAACTTCTATGGGGATATTGCTGAATCGCCCCTGGTTGTCTTTGTGGTAATTCACCGTTACATCCGGGTCTTTCAGTGCATGGCCCGTAAGAACACATGCGACTCGCTCATCCGCTCCGATAACGCCTTCATCACGCAGCAGTTTTAGTCCGGCGATGCCGGCTGCCGAGGCAGGCTCACAGCCAAGGCCGTATCTGCCGACTACGGCTTTTGCCTCAACAATCTGCTCATCAGGCACAGCACGAACAACACCGTTGCAGATATCGATTGATCGCAGGCATTTCTTCAGATTAACCGGACGCGATATCTCAATCGCCGATGCGCACGTATGAGGAGAAAAATTTCCTACTGTAAGCTCCGAGTAATACTCCTCGATCACTGCCTGGGCCACCCTTCCCCCGTTCCAGGTTAACTTCCTGTTGTTGACCAGGTGGCTGAGCGTATCTGCGCCGGAAGCGTTAATCACCGCCATACGGGGAATCCTTTCGATCAACCCAAGTTGTTTCAGCTCCGCAAAAGCCTTTCCGAAGGCGCTGCTGTTACCGAGATTCCCGCCCGGCACGACGATCCACTGCGGCAGTTCCCAGCCAAGCTGCTCAATGATCCGATACATGATTGCCTTTTGACCTTCAAGACGAAACGGGTTGAGGGAATTAAGAAGATACAGCCCGAGCCTTTTGCACACCGCCTGGGCCTGTTTCATGCAGTCGTCGAAATCGCCGCGTATCTGGATGGTTTTCGCTCCATAATCCATAGCCTGGCTGAGCTTGCCGAACGCGATGCGTCCCGAGCCGATAAAAACCGTGCACTTCATCCCGCAGCTGTGGGCATATAATGCAACAGCAGCAGAGGTATTGCCCGTAGAGGCACAGGCGCTTGATACCGCTGAAACCATCCTCGCGTGGCTGAACGCTGCTGCCATTCCGTTGTCTTTGAAAGACCCCGACGGATTCAGGCCTTCGTACTGCAGGAACAGACGCCCCGGCTTCATGCCGACATATTCTGCAACCCGGTCATTTTTTTGCAGAATTGTCTGCCCTTCTCCGATGGTTACCTTGAATTTATCCTCACAGAAATTCAGCAGTTCCCGAAATCGCCACACGCCTGAAAAATCCAGCGAGCCTGCCTTTCGTGTCCATCGCCTGGCAAAATCGGACAATTTCCCGGGCACTTCGACCTTGTTCCAGTCATATATCGTATCAAGCAGCTCGCCGCAGCCGGGACAGTTGACAACAACCTCTGAGCAGTCAAACGTCCGGCTGCAGTCTGGGTTGATACATTGCTGATAAGCTGGATTTGTCTGTGCGGACATAACCGATTCTCCATCAGGATAAAGATAAACTGCGTCTATTCTAATGCGGACATCATCTGAATTCAAGTACTTTGGACAATTACGCACTGCCGCCATTGATCTGTTTGATGAGCATCGGCAGCTGCGACAGTGAATCTACACTGAAAACACCGGCAGGAACTTTTTTTCGATGGTTGGTGCGTGCTCTTTTTAATACCGCTGTCATTCGGGCCTTAATAGCACCTTTTATGTCCGTGTCAATACGATCACCGACGAACATCGTCTCTTGGCATGGAACTGCGAGCTTCTCAGCAGCTATCTCAAAAATCCGCTTGGCCGGCTTGCGGGATTTAATCATGTAAGAGTAGATTCGAACGGGAAAAAATTCCAGCATACCTAGTTGGGCGAAGTGCCTGTCCAGCGAACAACTGTTTATAAATGTATTTGAAACTATCCCGAGTTTCAATCCCAGCTGCTTCAGATCTCCAAGAGTTTGCAAAATATCAGATTCCACCGATGCAAGCCGGCTTAACGGCTCATACCACAGCCATGCCAGTTTCTGCCATTGTTCGTCGCTGAGGCTGAGTCCTTTTTTAGCACCGCCTTGCTTAAGCGCCGCCAGTGCATCAAAGTCGCGACCGGTAACATTTGACCAGAGTATCCGTATATGAAGAGAGATCATGTTGTGCAGGTAGTATCTGCGAAACCCTCCTGTAGGCACACCAAGCTGCTGGAGAAACCGGTAACTTGATTCTGCGGCTTCTTTGAAAGCCCGGCTGCTGTCAATCCTGTCGAAATTCAGCAGGGTTTCCCCCACATCAAAAAGCACAGCTCTGATCTTTGTTAGCCCCAAGGCTCCTACCTTAAAGGAGGCAGCTTATCACCAAAAACTTCCTTCATCCATGCGGTCATTTCATGGTCGGATATGGCTGATACCCTGTCATCCGCGTATTCCCCGTCAATTATGTCTTTTATCCTGACCACGTGTGGATCATGCTTGGGAATCTCTATATCATATCGCTGCTCGATCCAGTGCTTGATCCCGGCAGCACCGCTCTTGTCGGTAATTGCCACACTTACCGGTCGATTCAGAAGCTTATGCGTATCAAAACAATTATAGATTTCCTCGTTCTTCAGCAGGCCGTCTGCGTGTATGCCTGCTCGGGTTACATTAAAGTCCCGACCAACCAGCGGATAATTGTCCGGCAGCTCAAAGCCCAGTTCTTTCTGTGCATAGTCTGTAAGTTCCGTAATAGCCGCATAGTTTATTTTGTTGTTTGTGCCTCTCAACTGGGCATGTTCTATTACCATCGCCTCGAGCGGCGGATTGCCTGTTCGCTCCCCTACGCCGAATATCGCCACATTGACGGCGCAGCATCCATAAAGCCACGCTGTTGCAGCGTTGACCTGGACTTTATGCAGATCGTTATGCCCATGCCATTCCAGCCACTCGCTGGGTACCCCAATCTGACGAAGGCCGTGCACAAGTTTTGGTACACTTCGTGGAAGCTCTACCCCCGGATAGGGCAGGGCGAAACCTAACGTATCGCAAAGCCTGATTTTCACCGCGGATTTGTACTTTTCCGACATCTTCATAAGTTCAACCGCAAATGGCAGGATAAAACCCTCGTAATCGGCGCGGGTAAGGTCTTCGAGATGACAACGCGGAATGATCCCGCTATCTAGGGCTGCCTGCGCGATACCGAGATACGAGTCCATCGCCTGAGCACGTGTCTTGCGAAGCTTCAGAAATATGTGATAATCGCTGGCGGAAGTCAATATCCCCGTCTCGGTAAGACCCATTTGGGTTACAAGCTTGAAATCAGCGGGTACCGCTCGAATCCAGCCGGTAACCTCCGGATATTTATAACCCCGCGATTTGCACAGTTCGACAGCCTTGCGGTCTCGCTGCGAATACAGGAAAAATTCGCACTGCCGGATCAGGCCTGTGCCGCCGTCAATCTCGTGTAAAAAATCATAAATACGCAATACCTGTTCAGGAGTATAAGGAGGCCTTGCCTGCTGGCCGTCCCTGAACGTCGTATCGGTAATCCATATTTCCTGCGGCTGGTCGTAAGGTACTGTCTTATTGTCGAACTTTATACGCGGAAATTCAACGTAAGGAAATACCTCACGATAGAGATTTGGTTGGTCCACATTTACAAGTTTTATTTCATCCCTGTGCATCATTTGTCTCCAAGCCTTGTCCCTGCCATATATAACAGCTCAGGGCGGAATTTTCAACTAATTACTTCCTGTAACCCGACACAAAAATACTCTGCCTGAGGCAATTGCTTGCTTTTTTATATCCTTTGCAGGATATTCTCACCCTTGCCTTTTAATAAATAGGGATAAATCATTGCCCTTTGATAGCCAAGGGGTATTATCCGGCATTGCAGCCCTGAGTTTTTGAGCATCTTGATAACCTGCATCATGTCATCATTTTCAGCCACAAGAAAAAAAACGTCTTCACCTTCCTCGATATGCTCCTGCACTTCCTCCAGCATGGTCCCAGTTTTGGTAAATGTGGGATATGGAACGTTCTTGGCGGTCACATGTTCTATTTTTTTCACCCCGTAAAACAGTAATCCGTCAGCCCGTTCGTTTACACTGCATAATTCATACTTTGCAGTCGGTAACCGATGTTTTATTTGTGCCCACAACGCTTTCATATTGTGGCAGGTCGGGTAGTAGGCAATGCCTAATTTTGAAATCAACAAAAGTATAATCCAAACGCCGGTCAGTATAATCGGCTTCGAGAAAACACTCAGCGTTCTTCTCAATGATCCAATATCCGTTACAGGGGCCTTTAACTGCCACAACTTTGTCGTGGCTATGGCTAATGGAACAAAGATCGGAAGAGTGTAAAGCCCCAGCTTGGAACTTGCCAGGCAGAGAATAACAAGCGGCACGAAAAACCAGCTCAAAAGAAACATTTGCTGAGGCCTGTCCGGCAAAGTCTTCCACCACTGCTTGCTTAAAAACGTCGTCTTGATGAACTTTAGTTTCTCCAGCCAGATTGCTGACCAAGGCAGCGATCCGAACACCAGAACCGGAATGTAAATCAGCCCTCCCTGCAGACCGGGGTTTCTATTGTATTTTTCTGTAATCAGCCGCCCTACAATCTGATTGTCAACAAAATAGCTGAATGCACCCGGAAGCCTGAACCCGATCCAGATATACCAGCCAAGCCCGATAAATAAAAAAAGCAGAATCCCCGCGACAGACCACCACGTTAAAAAATATCGAAAGGCCTCTTTTCTCGCTGCCAGAAATACAAACATCCCGCAGCACGGTATCAACACCGCAGGACCTTTGGAAAGAAATCCGAAACCTGCCGAAACGCACAGAAGCATTTGCCATAAAATCCTGCTTTTCCCCGTTGATTTTACGCTTTTCCAGAAAAATAACGCGCAAACTGTCGTCCATAGCGTCAGAATCGTATCAGGCGTAACAAAATTCGATGCGACAAAAGGGATAACCATCGTGGCATAAACAAGCGAGGATAACAGGGCAGTCCACCTGTTTTTGAATAGTGAAAAGCTCAATATCCCAACGACTGCGCTGGTTAGAACAAAGCATAAACCGTGAAAAAAACGCACGCCGAATTCACTATGACCGAATGTCCTTAACCCCGCTATTATTCCCCAGTAGATTAAAGGGGGCTTATCCAGAAAAATCTCATCTTCACCAAGATAGGGAATAAAAAGGCTGCCCTTATCCAGCATTGTCAGCGCTGTGCCGGTATAATAACCTTCGTCCGGCTGCCAGATGCCGCGCGTCCCCTGGAATAAAAACGCCAGGATTAACACCACCGGCACATACACTACTAATGCCAGGCGGAATATCCTGTCGCTTCTCATTGACTCATCACTTTGTTTACAGCCCGTTTTCACATCTATCCCTTAAAACTATCTGACTACTCTTAGAATCGGCCATGATTCTATATTTTGTTTAAGATATTTCAACAATTAACTTTCCCACCGGTGCAAACCTTCCTCCTCCATGCTCCTGAAAACCGCTTAGCCGCCGCCGGAAAAACAGCTATATTAAACCCAGGATTTCCCGGATAAACCTGTGCAAAGGAAATAAACCGTTGTGGAGTTATCGGTTTTGGCTATAATGGCGGGATATGAAAAAGTCGCTCACACATTTGCCTCTGCGTCAAAAAACTACACGAAGTGACAGAGCGGATTTGTAAGGAAAAGATTGATGGTTTGTTTAAAACAACGTAGCAAGATAAAACAATTTGCTTACAGAACAATTATTTGTTATTGTACAATGATGGTTAGGCCTAACGTGAATACGGTGGAGATTTATGCAAACGATATTTAAACAGGAAATACCGCTGATACGGGATGTTTTTCGTCGAGACAGCAAGATTGTCCTTTATAATGGTAACTGTTTAGATGCCATTAGCGAGATACCCTCTGAGTCTATTCAACTAATAATAACATCGCCACCATATAATATCGGTAAGGTTTACGAGTGCACTACGGGATTAGAAACTTATTTAGAAACTCTAAAACCTGTTATACAAGAACTTGTTCGAGTGCTTTGCACAACAGGAAGTCTTTGTTGGCAAGTTGGAAATTATGTTAAAAACGGTGAAGTATTTCCGTTAGATGTTTTTTATTATTCGATATTTAAAACATTTGGTTTACATCTTAGAAATCGTATAATTTGGTACTTTAATCACGGGTTGCACGCTTCAAAACGTTTCTCGGGTAGATATGAAACCCTCCTTTGGTTCACGAAAACGGATTTTTATATATTTAATCTTGATTCTGTGCGAGTTCCTTCCAAGTATCCTGGAAAGAGACATTTTAAAGGTCCCAAAAAAGGTTTGCCTTCATGCAATCCCTTAGGAAAGAATCCGTCTGACGTTTGGGAGATTGTCGCACAGGACTGGGAAAAAGAACTTTGGGATATACCAAACGTAAAATCAAACCATCCTGAAAAGACAATTCACCCGTGCCAATTTCCCATAGAGTTAGTTCAGCGATGTGTACTTGCCCTGACAAACGAGGATGATTGGGTTTTTGATCCTTTCGCGGGTGTTGGCTCAGCACTTATAGGAGCTCTTATGCACAATCGTCGGGCAATGGGTTGTGAAAAAGAGATTGACTATATCAGAGAAGCAAGAAAAAGGATATGTGATTATTATAGTGGCACATTACGTATACGCCCCTTGGGGAAATCTATTCATAAGCCAAGCGGTAAAGAAAAGGTTTGCCAAATTCCAGACGAATGGCATGAAGAAAAAAGTAAGGAGACTTTATTTAAATGAAAATAGTTGGCAGATATTCTTTCAATAATGGCACTGAGGTTTTGAAGGAAAAACATCCAGTATTATTGGACCAGATCGAAAAAATTGTTCAAGATGTAAGTGCATCCGAGTGCAAGATAAAGAAGAGTAAGGAAAAAACGATGCCAGGCAGGCTACTATACAGTCCCATGGCATTGAATAAAGCTTTCAAAAAGCGTTTTATGCAGAAAGGCTGGGCGAGCAAGAAAGTTCAATGTGATTACCCAACTGAGTTTTATGAAGAGGGATATCAATATAAACCATTAAACAGTGGCGCTTTTCGAGAGATGGATTTTCTAAAAGAAGACCTTGGTGTCGAAGTGCAATTTGGCAAATACGCATTCATGGTATACAATGTATGTGCGAAAATGACTATTTTCCACAATCTTGGTTTCATCAACGCAGGGGTGGAAATCGTACCTGTAAAAAGCTTTGCCGATGAAATGTCTACAGGAGTCTCGTACTTTGAGCAGTTTGTTTGGGACTTAAAAAAACGAGGAGTTTCAAATTTAGATATTCCTGTTCTAATCTTAGTACTACAACGCCATTTAGGTTTTCAAAATGCAAGAGCGTATAGCTGATAAATCGATTCCCATCTCACGCAATCGCCGCCTTTTTTCTCTCACGTGGCAACGGCGAGAACGGGCTATCCGCTGTTGCGTTAACGT
>JBDRHL010000143.1:0-5633 GCA_043816955.1 Planctomycetota bacterium
AACTGATTCAAATTCTTCTGGTTCGATGCGTAAGCTTTCAGTAACTGGTTTCAAACCAATCCAATCTTTCTTATGAACATACACATAGTCTGCCAAAGCCTTAATTGGTGTTGCCATTAAGAAAATATTCTTATCCTCGTCAGTCAATCTTTCGACGCCGGCGTAAAAAACCTTTTGAGGGACATGAACGTAACTGAATACTCCTAAAGGGGTGTTAAACTCTTTGGACTTTCGGAGAGATACACTCGTTAACGTGTATACGGCTTCAGGAATCCAGCCATGCCAACTAAGGGCCGATTCCAGGCTGATATATGATGGTCCGTACACATGCTGAGCCAGGGCATAGAGGTTTACGCTTTTCTTCTGGTATTTTGGGGCAAGGCAGTACAATCCCCTGCAAATGTGGACGATCTCACCATTGGCGATAGCCCGTTTGACGAGGCCATATCTTCGGTCCTCGCTGCCGGGGAACAGAGTAGCTACATCCTGGCTTGTAAAATCGTCATACGGGGCACACTCAAAGACTTTTTCAGCTAATTTGTTCATATCTGCACCAAATTATACTTATTGTACTGTCGAAATATGACAGTTTCTGGTAATTATACACTATATCGGCAAATCTTGCAAATAATATTAATAAAACCGTCGAAAAATGACAGTTTCTGGAATATATGTTCAAAATACCCTCGCCCAGGATGCTAAAAACGCAGTTTTTGCAAACATAAAAGCCTGATTTGAAGCGTAGAACCTGAGAGATAAACTATTTGTTGCGAAGACACGCAATACTGATTCGTATCTGGTTGTAATCGATTTCGCCGTTTAGAAAATCGAAGATGGGCTTCATATGACCTCTGCCCACTTGCTCCACAGCATCAATGATATGACCAAACGCTTGCTCATCTACCCAGGGATACGGGTTATTGATCTTCTCTCGCTTGATGTATTCAACGAGATATTGGGTTGTGGTTGATTCTGCTCGTTCAACAGATTTTGCCACTTCCTCTATAGAAAGTTTTTGCTCAAACAGATCAAAGGCAAGCTGTCTTGCTTTGCTCAGTTTGAAATGTTTTTTGGGCTTACCTGTTGGTGGTTCGAAAGAGGTTGTTTCTGAAGCTACTCCAACATCCATCTCCAACGAATTTGCCTGGCAGTAATTTTTAATGGCTGTAAGAACAACTTCGCCATATTGTTCACATTTTGCCTCACCAACACCTTTGACTTCGAGGAAACCATCAATCGTGGATGGTCTTCGCCTGGCCATATCTCTCAATGCGGCATCGCCAAAAACTACGTAAGCAGGCACTTTCTTTTTGCTTGCAATAGTTGATCGCAATTTTCGCAAAGCTTCAAACAATCCCTTGTCAACACCTTCCCATGAATCCGTAACGACCTTAGATGCTTTAACGGGTCTTTCTACCGGTTTCAGCAGGCGAGGTGTTTCTTTTCCCTTCAGGACATGCCAGCCTTTCTCGGTTATGTTCAGCACATTGTATTCGCCGGTTTTTTCGAGGTAGTCCTGTCCTGTCAGTTGCTCGATCCAGTCATGTACGATGTGTTTCGAGTAGTCGCTAAGTAGGCCATAGGTACTCAGCTTGTCATGGTTGTTTTCTATTATTCGCTTATCTTCTGAGCCGGCCAGTACCAGAGCGGTATAGTCGCCGCCGAACCGCTGGTCAAGACGAGCTATGCACGACAAGATTTTCTGAGCGGTTACTAACGCGTCATCAATGTAATCCAATTCGCCCAGATACATGTCACAGGCGGTGCAGTTATCTTTGTTGAGGGCCTGGCCGAAATATCGAAGGATCGCTTTATGCCTGCATACTCCGCCGGTACAGTAGCTGTATATTCCACTGAGTTTGATCATGGCAATCTTCTGGGCATCTGTGGGCATATCCCTCATTAAGCTTTTCCAGATGCCGTAATCACCGCCTGAATAAAATAAACAACATTCAGCCTCAAGCCCATCACGGCCTGCCCGGCCGCTTTCCTGCTGATAATGTTCAAGCGATTTAGGCATGCCTGTGTGAATGACGTATCGTACATTAGACTTGTCTATGCCCATACCGAAAGCGATTGTAGCTACAATGGTATCAACCTTTTCATTGATGAATTGTTCCTGGCTATTCTTGCGGTCTTCATCTGTCATACCGGCATGGTATGGTGCGACACTGTAACCCTTTGCAGACAGTTGATCGCACATGTTATCGACATCTTTGCGTCGGATGCAGTAGATAATGCCGGACTCGCCTTTATGCTGGTCAAGTACGTCACAGACCTGCTTTAGTATAGTTTTTCGCGGTCGAACTTTATAAACCAGATTTGGCCTGTCGAATGAGCCTATTAGCATTTGGGGTTCTTTGAGTCGTAGTTGCTGGGCAATATCGCCGCGAACCTGTTCAGTAGCGGTAGCTGGGTAAGCGGCAATGGTAACGTCAGGAAAAATCTGCCTTAATGACCCAAGTTGACGATACTCAGGCCGAAAATCGTGTCCCCACATACTGACACAGTGAGCTTCATCAATAGCAATAAAGGACAGCCTCGTTGTTTTAAGGAAATCAATGAAACCATCAGACAAAAGCCGCTCAGGAGACAGATACAGCAGTTTCAGCGTCTGCTCATTGATCCGGTCAATAACACCATCTCGCTCACTTGCGGACATGGAACTATCAATCCGCATTGCGGAAACGCCGCATTCTGTCAATGCGTCAACCTGATCCTTCATCAAAGATATAAGAGGCGAGACCACAACAGCAAGTCCCGGCATAGTTACAGCCGGTGCTTGAAAACAAAGTGATTTACCCCCTCCAGTTGGCAGAACCACAATCGAATCCGTGCCGCGGCTAATACATCCCATAGCTTCTTTCTGCAACGGCAGAAAACTATCATAGCCCCAATATTTAGTCAGTGCTTTTTAAATATTTTCCATCATAAACAACATACTCTCGGAGGTTATTTTTAACAATTTCTGTTTTCGGTTCGAATTTTCTCCAAAATTTCCATTAAAGGTGTCAGTTTTAATGCTGTCTTATAGACCAGCACATTTTCCCCGATGCTTGTCCCTTCTCGCAGGGATTTTTCCGGCACTGCAATTAGTATTCTGTGATGGCGAAATTGCTGCAATGTTTCTCGGCGATGTGCCAGATATTCCGGCGTCCAGAAACCGACGATTTCCAGAAGTACCTCGGTACCGTCTTTGTGGTGGAAAGTGAAGTCAGGGACAAAAGTTTTCTGGTGATCATGGAGTATTTGGCCTTCACGAATCAATTGCCAGCTGTTACGTTCGGATCCGAATTTCTTAGCAAAGGCTTCTTCCAGAGTTGAATCGAATTCATCTGGTGAAGGTAAATGGCTGGTGAAGCCATCCTTGTCGGAAATAACAAGTTTTGCAGGCCGATTCCAGGGAGTTTTAATCAACGCGGTCATTTTCCAGCCTTTACAGGCCAGTAACGCCGGTAGAAACCTTGCAAAATTTACACCATATCGCCGAGTTTCGTGCAATACCGAGGCTGGCCCCGAAAAAGTAATCCGGTATTTCGAGGAACCTGAACGCACTATATCGTGCAGTAGGTGAGCTAATTTGGCGTAACGAAGGATGGTTTTGAAATCATCCATTGCTGATACTATCATATTCTCAGCACGATAAAGACAAGCCTGAAGCTGAGCGACATTATATCGTGACAGTAAAGCTGAAGCATTTGGATATCCCTCAAATTGTTCCAACCGCTGGTAACTTAGCACGTCTGAATACAGACTCTGTTCAATCTGGTCCCACGGCAGATCGAGTTTATTTGAGAGATTCTGCTTTATCCTTTTTTCATCATGCTCAAAAAGCCTATCTGCTTGTCTAACAAGCGGATGAAAACGACTGGCTTCAGTGAAAACCTGCAACCGAAGTTTTGCAGCTTTACCGTCAGGGTCAGTTCGATAAACGCTTGTGTCATCCAGCAGTTTGCAAAATGCCTGGATTCGACGGATGGGGCAATCTGGTTCATCTACGAAAATAGATTCAACTTGACGGTGCAACTGACGCCGCTGTTGGCCGGCACCATTGCTGTAGACAGAGAGCATCTTCTCGGCATATTCAGTATAATGCCGATGTGTACTTTGTTTCAGGCGGTCGGGAATGGCCCGGCCGGCCTTAAACTCTACGATGGATTGTTCGCTCGTAAGCATCGCTTTTTCGTCTCTTTCGGCTGCGTTGAACTTCCTTTGTATTCTCACAAATTACTTCGTATAAAGTGGCCCGGGCACTGCCGGTTCTTCTCAAGACCCGGCCAAGCCGTTGTTTGGCCTGACGTGTCGAACCCTGTCCGCCAATCACAACGGCAACTTTTGCTTCAGGCACATCAACTCCTTCGTCCAAAACACGGTTGGCAACAAGAACCTCAAACTGGCCATTAGCAAAACCACCAAGTACGGTAAGGCGTTCACGTTTGCGGGTATGCGATAGAATCGTTGGTACAAGGAACCGCCTGGATACTTCAATCGCCATTATATTCGAGCCTGCAAAAACAAGTACCTGCTGACCTTTATGCAATCTGAAGATGTCTTCCAAAACTCGCAGCTTTTCCGCAGCACGGTTTTCGATAGACTGCTTGAGGTAGTAAGCTTTCTGTGCATTACGGGATTGAGGGTCTTTGCCTGATTCCTTACACAAATCCTGCCAAGTGTAACCAGACTGTTCCTTGCGGCGTGAGCTTATAAAGTGCCGAATCACCCGGCTGCACTGGTCATACATTGTCTGTTCGCTGTCATTCAATGCCACAGGAATACGCACAACATCAAAATCGGCTAAGGTCGAACCCTTAGCCTTTCTAAACGGCATATCATAAACCACCGGCCCAATGAGCCAATCCAAATCCTTATGCAGGTTGTCTGAACGCTGCGGCGTAGCCGTCAAACCGAGCCTCATTGCTGCGGTGCTCAGAATAGCAGCCTCACGGCGGCATTTGCCTGGCAGATGGTGTTCCTCATCAAAGATCAACAGACCAAAACCAGCCCCCATTTTGGCCATGTGAATATAGGCACTGTCATACGTTGTTACCGTAATTGGCTTTATATTCGATAAGCCATCACCAACGATACCGGCATCGTAATCAAAGGCCCGCAAAATCCGCCGGTGCCACTGATACATCAAATCACGAACCGGTGCAACTACCAGCGTCGCTGTTTTCGTCCGGGCCATTGCTGCAAGTGCTACCTCGGTCTTGCCGGTTCCGGTTGGCATAATTACCTGTCCGCAACAGCCTGCCTGACTCCATGCAGCAAGTGCTTCTGTCTGTTCCGGCCTTAGTTTCGGCAGTTCTACCTTGGGCCAGGAAACAACGGCAGGTTTCATTACTTCGTCGGAAAAGTCAGTTTCAAATTGCCCAGTTAAAGCCTTACAAATTACAGCATAATAAATTGCATCGCACCGCCAGGCCCCAACACGAGTATCCCATCTCCAAACACACGAACCGCAAGCGTCGGGCAGCTCTTTGCGAGTCAAGCCTGTAAGTAAAAGTGTCCCCCGATCAAATGACAGGGATACCTGGTTTTGTGAATCTGTTTTGCTCATTGGGCTGTATCATAACACCAAACAGCCTTTTTTGCCATATTTAGGGAAGCCAGCTACCCACAGTTGCTGAAAC
>JBDRHL010000144.1:0-79000 GCA_043816955.1 Planctomycetota bacterium
GCATCAGAAAAACCGCCTTGCAATAGGGTAGGTCTTCACCATGCAGGATTTTCGAGCATTTTCAGCGATTGTGAAACGTTACGCGGGGAAAATTTTTTGAAAATCGAAATTTCACCGCCGAAGTGCGAAAGTTGGGCTAAACGAAGCTATCTATTTTTGCTGTGCATATTTTTTTTGTCAGGCGTTGGAGTATCTTTACTCGGCTGGCTAAATACTCCAGTTGTTTTTTTGTGATTTTGTAATCCTTTTTATATCTGGCGTCGATGTAGGCTTTCTTGAGCAGGGTAAAGGCTTTTCGATGCGGCTGGGTGTCCTGTGGGAAGGCCTTTGCGAATTGCGGGTCGTAACTTACGGCTTTTATGCCTAACAACTCAATGTCGTGCGTTCGGAAACGATAATTGATGAAAACTAACGTGATAGCAGAGTAAAAAGACTCAACAGACTGATGAAGCATAAATGCCGCTTTTTTATTCCACCTTCTTCTCAAATTATCTTCGTAATTCGTATAAAACTCTTTTCCACTTTTGAACCATTGTTTGAAATCATCTTCGGCGATTTGTTTTTGTTCTTCGGGTTTTAGTTTTTTTATTTTTCCGAGGCGGTGTTTGCCGGTGTGGTAGAGGTGGATGCCTTCTTTTTTTATGTCTGTAAAGAAGTACCGGCCTTCGGTTATCATCTGCCTTACGTAGTCGAAGGTGTGGTAGATTATGCTCAGCGGTGTATGGACTTTGCCTGTTGCGGCAATTGCCTTTTCTACGCGGTCGTGAGCATCGGAATTTTCGGCTGTTTTTTTGGATTTTGTAGCGACGAGGATATCGAAGTCTGATTCGTATACATGGGTAACATGGCCTTCGAGGTGGGTGTCTTCGACCCATTCGCCGCGAGCGTAAGAGCCGAAAAGGACGATCATCCGCACATCGGGGATTTTTTCAAGGATAATATCCCTTATCAACTCAAGCTCATCCTGTTTATGCTGCGGCAGATGTGCCAGTGATTTTTTCATAGGTCATTATTATAGCCAAAACCGACAATCCCACAACGGTTTATTTGCTTTGCACAACAAGTATAAAGGAAAAAGTGTTGAAGATTGCTTCACTTGGTTCGCAAAGACAATTTGTTACGCGGTACAAGCTGGGCCAAAAAAGCTGGCTGAATTTCAGCAGATTATCTTCGAATGATTAAGAAAGTTATATAAGCACTATAAAGAAGGATAAAAATGACTGCTTCCCATCTATCCAGAAGTCTTTTTTTGCCGGTAAACATGCAGATAAACAGCAGCAGGCTTGAAAATATTGTTACGCCAACATCCACATTATCTTTTGCCTGGAAAGGCAGCGGCCTGACAATTGAACTTATGCCGAGAATGAAGAAGATGTTGAAAATATTTGAGCCGACTATGTTTCCTACAGCGATGTCCGCATTTTTTTTATAAGCAGCGACAGAAGATGTAGCCAGCTCAGGCAAGGAAGTGCCGGCTGCGACAATCGTCAAACCGATCAAAGATTCACTTACTCTCAAACTTAAGGCCAGCTTTACAGCGCCATCAACGACCCATCTGGCGCCTACCATCAGGCATAATAAGCCCAGGATTACCAGAAAAATGGATTTAGCCAGGGTGTGTTCTCCGTCAGATGTATCAGTGCCAGAGTTACGCTGTGGTCTTGTAATGCCGAATATGTAGTAAAGAAATATGACAAAGAAAGAGAGAAGAACCAATCCATCGATTCTGGTCAGAGCTGAAATGCTGCTTCGGTCTATGAGTTTGTCATTTGCCAAAATACCGAGAAGCACCGCTGCCAAAAGGGTTAATGGTATTTCCTTCCAGACGGTACCTGCGCTGACTTTCAGAGGGTAGATAATCGCTGATACACCAAGAATCAGAAGAATGTTGAAGATATTGCTTCCCAGAATATTGCCAATAGCTATGCCTGTGTTTCCTTTTATGCTTGCGAAAATATTAACAAACAGTTCCGGGAACGAAGTACCAAAAGCAACGACAGTCAGGCCAATTACCAAGTCAGAGACTTTTAGTATTCCAGCGAGGCGGGAGGCCCCGTCAACGAGAAAGGAAGCCCCTTTGATCAGGAGCAAGAACCCAACCACAAACAGTGCATAAGCTACCATTCAAGTCTCTTTTGTTCGGCTCTGATTTTCCACAGTTGTTCGTGATGCCCTTTATATCAGGTTTACGTTAAATGGGATTTTTTAGCAAATCATATCTCTCCGGGGGGGAAATCTATTTTTACGGGCTTGGCGGGGTAAATCCCAATTTTGCAGCAGCATTTTTCAATAAAATTCAGGCTTTTTACCCATTGGCGGATCGCATCTTTGAGCTTCGCGGCCTGCGGATAATTTTCCGTGTCCAATTTGTCCACAAGCGGGATTATACCATCCTTATAATTGGAAAGTAACATTGCTATGGCGAAATTAAGCTGATACAGCACAGGTGTATCGGAAGGCATACAAATATAGCCCTGAAAAGCAAGATTCCGAAGCACCGAGACGGCTTGGTCGATTTTTCCGAGCCGCATTAAACAAACACCCCGTGCATTTTCCATTACAGGTGTTTTCTGACCAAGGCGTTCGATGAATTTCAGAGCATCCTGCGGACGGTCTTGATTTAATAGTTCCCGGATATGGTCAATGGCTGCCGGTGATTTTGCTTTATCGTTCAGCATATTTACATCTCCCAATAAATATTCTTTTTTGGTTAACGGTTTGACGAGTTAGAGGATTTCGACGCACTTTCGGCGCGTTATTTACCGCCCGGAATGCGTGAAACACTTTCACACGAGTCAGGTTTACAATGGATTAACGTTCCGCTGATTAAACTATCAGCAGACAATGAAGTGAAATTAAGGAGGGTTCATTTATTCCATTTACGGCAACATTTGATGATTCAAAGTTACCGGAATGAAGGAGCCTGTTTTTAGCTGACAAATAGTCAGATGCCATAAATGCCGGTTTGGTCCAGCCTGTTGGATTCGTTACTTTTCTACTGATTTGATCATTACGTGACACAATTGCAACAGATACAGCGTTTTCAAAACCGGAAGTGATAAGTTGCCTGTTGCGGGGGGCAGTTTTTTCTTTTGGGGCAGCAGGCAGATAAGATAAATAGAGGGTATTTCCCATAGCTGTTGCGAAAAACACGGCAGTAATCATTTTTATAAATTGCCGCCTGCACATCATTAGCCGGCCCTTTCAAGCTCAGTTAATATACAATAGATTATACCAGTAAAGATACATTAAAACCATCAATATTTAATACGTGTACTTTCAACAAATATTTTTTGTCCGGTACTTTCTCGCTCCATTAAATAAGGTTTTACAGTTCGCGGCGGATTTTTCTTGACCTGCTTATGTGTATGGATATAATGGTTTTTCGGCTTGAGTAAGGAGAAGGAGCCGATGAGAAGCAAACCCCCGAAGCATTTCTATCCGGCATGTAACCAAGGCGTAATTTCCGTTTAAGAAATTTTACGGAAGGCTTTTTCATTAATAAAAAGGAGGCGAAAAATGAAAAGGATAATTTATGTCAGCTTGTGCCTGCTTGTTGCAGGCAGCATCGCCAATGCGGTGCTCACGGAGGTTACGAGTGAGGACGGACGGCAAGACCCTTTAACCATCCAAGGCTGGGTACATGAACTGGGTACCGGGGCGTCATTCCCTGCCAACGAATTGATTTCTCTGCATCACGTTTGGACCACATCAATTGTTCCATGTCCGGCTAATTACAATCCCCAAGGGCCTGCCAACCTGGAGGTTGGTATTCAGAACATGACCAACATTTGCTGGACTGATCTTCACTTTGTTGCCGACGCGGGAATCACTCTGACAAATGATGACGGATGGATTAACGGACAATTGGCTTTTAAGATTGACAATGTCGGGGTCAATATTCCTTTGATCAATGAGATTGGAGGCAATATCCCGCTTGTTTTCGAGCCTGGGGAAATTTGGGAGTTCGTAATCCAGAACTACAATCCGCCGGCGGCGGCAGTAGCGTTCGGTAGTATCGGAGTCCCAAGCACGAGTGCGGCATCGACGGCAAGTATCATTGCCATTCCTGAGCCAATGACTCTAGCGGTTCTGGCTGTTGGGGCTATCGGACTTTTGAGACGCAAAAAATAGTGTCGGAAGAAGTCTAGAGGTCAAGGCAAGAAAGAGTGGAGTATATTCACATCTTTGAAGGGGGAGTGTTTGCAAAAATAAACCAAAGAAGTACTTTAGTGTGAGAGGTGGTGTGGGGATTTCGGTTGGGAAGGTATTATTTTTTTAAGAAGACTATTTTATCCTTGTTTTTTTCGTATTTGAGAGTATACTAACGATATTATGGTTGGAGGAGCGGCAGAGAGTGTTTTTATTATTTCACGTCTGAGTAAACGTTCAGCGGATGTTTTTCCAGCGGAGTAACGATCTGTCAACTGCCTGAGGAACGTAAATTACAGATGATTCAAAAAGGTTGGAGGACTAAAATGAGAGAGAGCAAAATATCAATCACCCAGTCTGCAGTTTCAGCAATGGTTTTATGCATGGTTTTAGGTGTTGCGGTCCGGGGGAGCAGTATAAGCGGCAGAGTGAATGATGCGAATGGGGCCGCGGTTTCAAACATGTGGGTATATACAAGCGATTACGACACGGGTACATACCGGGGAGGTGATTATACCGACAGCAATGGTTTTTATTATATAAGCGGTATTCCGGCAGGGGTGATGCGTGTTGAGGCAGGTACGTGGGATACGGGTTACGCGCATCAGTTTTACGATCATAAGACAGACTGGGGTCGGGCAACACAACTTTGGGTTTGTGAAGGGGAGGACAT
Organism: Planctomycetota bacterium; assembly: GCA_043816955.1. Classification (GTDB taxonomy): domain Bacteria; phylum Planctomycetota; class Phycisphaerae; order Sedimentisphaerales; family CAYZTY01; genus JBDRHL01. The sequence continues at coordinate 4,826 of JBDRHL010000144.1, forward strand.
TGAAAACATCGATTTCGACCTGGTTGAAGCGGCAATCGTCCGGGGATTTGTCAAGGACCCGTGCGGAGCGGGGGTTAAAGACGTTGTAGTGCAGTATAGCGTCGAAGATATTTATTATGCCTACAGTGTTGTGACAGATTCGAATGGTTTTTATGTCTGTAATGATCTTTTGCCCGGATATTCATACGTGGTCAGGATTGACCCTCCTTCGACGAGCGATTATATGATAACTCGTTTCTATATGGCAGTAGCGGAAACGCGGGACTATAACGCGCCAGATGTTTTTCTGCAGGAAGGGTGTCTTACAGTTTCGGGGAGAATTACCGACAAGTCTACGGGATTGGCGCTGGAAGGTATACAAGTGGGTTGTTATCTTGAAGGGCTAGGCGTCTGGGGAGGTGATGCCGGAAGCGATGCAAACGGTGTTTACCGGCTGAGCAATCTGCCGCCCGGTGAAGTTGAGATACGGGCTATGCCGGAATATTATTATGCCGGTATCGGGACAAGTTTTTATCTTGAAAATGATATTAACAACCTTGATTTTGCTTTGCCCAAGGGCGCGACGTTATCGGGCAGGGTAGTGGACGCGGAAACAGCTGAGGCGGTGGGAGATATAGAAGTGACTTACTGGAATGAAAGATATGCCATATGGGAAAATGATTTTACGGATGCCGACGGCGAGTTTATGTTCGGAAATCTGCCGGGTGGGATTGCTGAGATAACCGCACGGCCTGAGTTTGATAGCGGCTACTGCTGGTCACTGCCGTGGGGGAGTAACTGGTTTTATGTTAATGAGGGAGAGGAACACTCAGGCAGGATCATAGCTATACGAAAAGGCGCGATTGTCAATGTCTGCATGAGGGATGTAAACGGGGTTGGTATAAGCGACATCGAATATGAGTACATGGGCCGGTTTTCGGAAGGGTGGGGGTATACCGATATGACGGGGGGTTTCAAGGCAAGAGTGCCGTTGGGTGAGACGGCTATCGGTATCTACGAGGATGAGTTCGGGACACTTGCCCGGAAGGTTCAAATAACGGACATAAACCAAAGCATGGATGTCAACATGACGGTCTATTCGGAGCAAAGCGGCGGTACGATATCGGGGATGGTTACGAATCCGGGTAATGATGGGAAAATGGGTGATTTTCTGGTGCTGGCATTTGAAGCAGGGACTTTGTTTACCGATCCGAACGGGTGGTATCTGATTTTTCCGGTACGTGAATGTGACGGTGAGGCAAACAGTGCATTTTCGATAACGGCTCTTCCGCCAGGTGTAAATTACGATATTTATCTTACCGTGATAGCAGCGACGGCTGATGATGTAGAATCTCTGGCAGTTTGTGATGGGGAGTTTAACGTTGCTGGTGGGGTGAATGATGTCGAACTTTGCTACAGTTCCGAAGGAGGTACTATAAGAGGGAGCATTATCAATGTTTACGGGGATAGTGTAACAGGAGCGACAGCGCTGCTTGGTGATTCGGTCAGCGGTGAATTCAGGGGATTCGGCGATGTTGACGCCAACGGCGAATACTACATTTACAATGTGCCTGCTAGTAGTTATAAGCTTACCGCTGTACACAGTAAGTATGCGGAGGCATCAACAAGTGTGGAAGTTTTGGATGGTGCAGCGACAAATGCGGGCAGCCTGGTGGTGGGATTCAGCGGCGAGAAAGAAGGCGCTGATCTGACCGGCGATGGTAGTGTGGATATGCGTGATGCCGCTGTTTTTGCCGAGCAGTGGCTGAAAGTAGGGGAGGTGGAAGCAGACTTTAACCTGGACAGCAATACGGATTTTGCGGACTGGGTCAGGTTTGCCGAGAGCTGGATGTGGAAGGCTATGTGGTATAATGATTAAAAGGGACTACTGAAAAACCAAGAAATCGTATAAAGAGCATTGCAGGGGGGTGTTTTTTACCGGACGTTTGGGGGTAAGCTGTCCAGTCAGAGGGTAATTAAGCAAGAGCTTTTTCCCTGTGGCTGTGGGTTTTTGCAATTTTAAATCAATCTGTTTTTCATGTTATCAGCGGTTTTTTATATGTCGATATTGTAAGCAGCAGCGTGTTTTAGCAATATGGATAAAGGGGCGGATCAATGAGAAAGACGGGGCAATGTGAGCACTTTGTACGAAAGATCGCCGGAGAGGCCGGGGACATACAGAACGAACATTTTTTGAATCGTAAAGTATTGAACGGGGTTGTATCGAGTAAAAACTGTGATGTCAGGCGGAGGCTGCCGGTATATCAGATAGTTTTTCTTTTTCTGCTGGTTTTTGCGAAGGCAATGAAATCGTTGCATGATTAGGTGTCAAAAAAAGAAAGGGAAGAAATGAGAAAAACAAAAAATACAAAAACCCGTCTATGTGCGATAATAATTTTTGCCTTTATTTTCGCTCAACCTGCTTTGGGTGATGAACTTTCGGATTTGAAGGCCAAACTAAAAGCCTTAGAGCAGGAAAATAAAATGCTCAAGGAAAAGATTACAGCGATGGAGAGCACCCAAGGAGCAGTAACGGCAAAACTCAAGAAAAATCGCAATGGGTGGATGACGGCTGAATATCAGTTTGATACACGCGGCTTTAACACCATTAACTTTACCGGCGGATCAAAGCTGCCTTACGGATGGAGCCTGTGGGGCTTCATTGATATAGAGACAGCCGACAGTCACGAAGGAAGCAGAGCAGATGCCCAGGAGTTCTTCACAGAAATAGATTTGAAAAAGGAGCTATACAAGGGATTTGGAGTCGTTCTCGAATATAACGATGGTGAGGCACGTCATAACAGTATAGGCAGAGTCGGCGTCAATTATACAGCCCGCTGGGACTGGCTTAAAAAGATGGATTTGGATCTTGCCTTTAAGGTATTCCCAATCGAAACAGATGGGCATGGCTGGCAGGGGAGTTTTTGCTGGGAAAAGAAGTTCCCGAAGATTTTCGACGGCCGGTTTTCTATGGGAGGATTCTTCGATATCAATTTTGACAGCGGGGCCAATGATAATGAAACCAATATTATAACCGAAACCCAGGCCAGATACAAGCTGACAGAAAATCTTGAGGCGTTAGTCGAATTCAGATTCAATGAATATCTGGTTGCAAGTCAGGAGCACGGTTTGGGGATAGGATTAAAATATAAGTTTTAGACGGAAATTATTTAAGAGAATGAAACGATGAACAAAAAAACCATTATGACAATTACAATCATTATTGCCGCCATTCTTATCGGTTTGGGGGGATTCGTATTAAATCAGAAAACTCCTCCTGAAAAAAAGATTTTCACCATAGGAATAGCACGCTGGAATTCCGATCCTACCTATAATGGCAATGTTGAGGGGTTTAAAGAGGGACTTGCAGAAATGGGTTATGTAGAAGGGGAAAATGTAAAGTTTATCATTAAGACTCCTGAAAGTAATTTAGAAATTCAACGCCAGATCATACAATCTTTTATTGATGAAAAGGTGGACCTTATTTTCTCAATTACCACACCGGGCACACTAATTGCAAAGGAGATGACCAGTGAGATTCCGATAGTCTTTTCTGTCTGTACCTTTCCGGTAGAATCCAATATTGTTGAATCACTGGAAAGCTCCGGGAACAATATGGTTGGAACGCGCAACTATATCAATGCAGAGAGGCAGTACGATCAATTTGAGAAAATTTATGCCGGCACGAAGGTATTAGCGTTTGTTCATCGTAAGAGCGAGGCCAATTCAGATGCACAGTACCTGGAAATGAAGGCCCTGCTCAAAGAAAAAGGGATAGAAGTGATTGATATTGCCGCTGTCGATTTAGAGGATATGCGAGCACAATTGGAATCGGTCATTGAGGGAGTAGATTCGATGTTTTTAGCCTGTGATACTCTTATAAACGTTGGCGGGGATGAGATTGTCATAGAAATTAGTAAAAAATACAAGAAACCCTGTTTTGCCTGCCTCAAAGGCAGTGTTCCAAAAGGTGCATTAACTGGAAATGTGGCAGACTTTCACGCGATTGGAAAACTATCAGGAACAAAAGCAGGGCTAATCCTAAAAGGCGCTAATCCATCTTCTCTGTTAACCGAATCGCCTGCTGAAGATTATGTACTTATTAACACCAAAACAGCAAAAGAAATAGGAATGGAAATTCCGCAATATATTTTAGACGATGCCGAAGAGATTATAAGTGAATAAATAATATAAAGGATGGGCACAAAATGAAAATAGACAAAAAAATCATCCTGACAATTACAATCATTATTGCTGCCGTTGTTAGCGGTTTTTGGGGGTTATTCTTAACACATAAAACTCCTCCTGAAAAAAAGGTTTTCACCATAGGAGTAGCACGGTGGGGCTCTAATCCGGAATTTACAAGGAATCTTGAAGGATTTAAAGCCGGCTTGGCAGAAAAAGGGTATGTTGAAGGAGAAAATGTTCGATTTATTATCAAATGCCCTGAAACAGACATGAAAGTACAACGCCAAATCATACAATCTTTTATTGATGCGAAGGTTGATCTTATTTTTTCAATTACCACGCCGGGCACATTAGTTGCAAAGGAGATGACCAGCGAGATTCCGATTGTCTTCTCTGTCTGTACCTTTCCGGTAGAATCCGATATTATCGAATCGCTGGAAAGCTCCGGGAACAATATTGTCGGAACGCGCAACTATATTACTGTAGAGAGGCAGTACGATCAATTTGAGAAAATTTATGCCGGCACAAAGGTATTAGCGTTTGTTCATCGCAAAGACGAGGCCAATTCAGATGAACAGTACCTGGAAATGAGGGACCTGCTCAAAGAAAAAGGGATAGAAGTAATTGAAATTGCCGCTGTTGATTTAGATGATATGCGAGCACAATTGGAATCAGTCATTGAGGCGGTAGATTCGATATTCTCCGCCTGTGACACACTAACACATTCTCTCGGGGGAGAAGAGATTATAGTAAGCTTAAGTAAAAAATACAAAAAGCCCTGTTTTGCCTGTAACAAAGAAGGGGCATTGAGAGGCTCTCTAATGGGTAATATCGCTGATTTTTACGCCATTGGAAAACTATCCGGAATAAAAGCAGGACTCATCCTAAATGGTGCTAATCCATCTTCTCTGTTAACCGAATCACCCGCTGAAGATTATGTGATTATTAATACGAAAACAGCAGAAGAGCTCGGAATGGAAATTCCGCAATATATTTTAGATGAAGCCCAGGAGATTGTAAGTGAATAAGTAATGTAAAGCGTGAGCATAAAATGAAGATAGGCAACAAATTGATTATTGGATTCTTGGTCATAGCCTCATTGGTGGGGTTTGTTGGTATTTTCAGTGCAATTTCTCATAACAACATTCAAGCCAATAATGAAATTGTAACGAAAGTGCTTGAACTTGATACTCTTATTGATGAATCTTTGGTTAAATTATTAGCACTGATTCAGACTGGAGCCGTTGAAGATTACATCAGGGAAAAAACAGACTATGAAGAGATAAGAGCGGAATTTGACTCGTTATTTAAGCAGTTAAATAATGAGTACGCAAAAAAGCTTCCAGATTTAGGATTTAATGTAGAGGCTTTTAATAAAGATGCCGGTGAACTTGCAAAGATTTCTAATGGATTGATCGCTATTCACAAACGATGCCTTGCAAAAAACAAAGTGTTTAAAGAAAAGGAAAGCCTGGAAAAAGAATTACGACACAAGACTATTCCTGCTTTGGCTGCAATACAAGATAATGCACTTACCAGAGATGCGGATATAATTCAATATAAAAGTAAGGAGGCAATCTATCAATACAAAGATCAAAAACACAGCGTTGAATGGTTAGAGGCTATAAGTAAGGTTAAAAATAATTCTTTGATCGCAGCTTCACAGGATGTTTCGAAAGACCTTAATGCTTATGAGCGTGTCGCGCAAGATATATGCAAAATTACTGTTGAACAAAACACAATTGAAAAGCAGGAACACCTCGTGTTTGGAGAATTAAAGGAACTGATTAATCGGCTTGAAGAAAACCAGGGAGAAATCGCGGGTAAGATAAAAGCAGAAAGCCGGGCCTTAGCCAGGAATACCCATTTGACCATGTTTGCTGTGATTGCCGGTGCATTCCTTGTATCGATTATTCTGGGATTAACCATTGCTCATTCAATATCAAAACCAGTAATTAGCTTAGCTCAAACCACCCAAGCCATTGCCCAAGGCGATTTCTCTGTGAGGGTTGATGTTGCTACAGCCGGCGAGATAGGCGACTTAGCCGCTTCCTTTAATAAGATGGCTGAGAATTTACAAAAAACAACCACTTCTGTAGATAATCTCAATAATGAAATCATTGAGCGTAAGCAGGTGGAAGAGGCGCTGGGGCAAAGCGAGCACCGCTTCCGGCAGCTAATATCTTCCAGCCCGACAATCATTTATACCTGCGAGACGTCAGATGATTATGCAACTACTTTTGTGAGCGGAAATATTAAGGATCAGTTCGGCTATAACACAAGTGAATTCACACAGAATCGACGGTTCTGGATTGATAATATACATCCGGATGACAGGGAGCGAGTATTGAGGGGACTGGGGGAGATTGCAGAAAAGGGTATTTGTGTTTGTGAATGTCGGTTCAGGCACAAGGACGGTTCCTGGCGATGGGTACAGAATAAAACGGTGATTTTGCGTGACGAGGAAGGAGAAATTTTGGAACTAATCGGCAGCCTGATCGACATAACCAAGCAAAAGATCATCGAGAAAGAACGTAAAAAGATCTTTGAGAAGCTCAGGGAATATAACCGGCTTAAAGATGAGCTTATAGCGAATGTTTCGCATGAACTGAGAACGCCGCTGACGATTTTCAAGAATCTGGTATCCAATGCCCTGGCGGGGGTTCGGGGGGAGATTAACGAGAAACTAGCGAAGGACCTTCAGACAGCAGATAAGGAGATAGACCGGCTTGGGCGAATAATCAGCAACTTTCTGGATATATCGAGGATCAATGCAGGTCGAATCAAAATTGAGGTAAGTTCGTTCGACATTCGGGAGGTTATTCGTGAAGCGGCGGAATTGTGGAGGCCGGTCTTTACTTCGAAGGATACAAAAATCAATACCTTGCTGCCGAATTGTGAGCAAGTAATCCTTGCAGATAAGGATCGTATAATGCAAGTTGTGACAAATCTGCTGGCTAATGCACTGAAGTTTGTGCCAAGCACGGACGGGATTGTAGAGATACGATTGAAAGATATCGATGATGAAGTTTGTGTTGAGGTTGAGGATAACGGCAAGGGTATGGGAAACGGCGACATAAAGAAGGTTTTCAGCCGGTTTGTGCAGATTGGCAGACAGGAGGGGCCTGGTGAACATGGGACGGGGCTGGGGCTGGCGATATGCAGGGCGTTAATCGAGATACACGGGGGTCGAATCTGGGTTGAAAGCGAGGAAGGGCGAGGGTCTAAGTTCTGCTTTAGCCTGCCTAAAAACGGAAAGAAGGAGTGGGCAGAAGTGTATCCGGAAAACGGAGCGCTGATGGGTGAGGAAACAGAAAATACTTTTGCTCAAAAGAGGGCATGAGAGGGTTGAGAAATTGCGGGTTTGAGGATAGAATCGGGGGGCAGGCGGTTTTATATCATAGTAACTTGGTTGAGGCGGTAATGCGAGCAATAGTGCAGCGGGTTCTGTCAGCGAAGGTTGAGGTTGAGGGGGATACGGCTGGTCAGATCGGCAGGGGGGTACTGTGCTATCTTAGTGTCGGGAAAGGGGACAGCGAAAAGGAGGCGGAGTTTTTTGCGCGTAAGATAGCGGGGCTTCGGATATTTGAAGATGAGCAAGGTAAGATGAATCTGAGTGTGCAGCAGATCGGCGGAGCAGTGCTGATGATAAGCAATTTTACGCTGCATGGCGATTGTCGCAAGGGGCGAAGGCCGAGTTTTGATTCGGCGGGTGAGCCTGGTGAGGCAGAGAGACTTTATGAGAAAGTGGCGGAGCTAATTCGTGCAGAGGGGCTGAGGGTTGAGACGGGGGTATTCGGGGCGCATATGCATGTTGAAAGCATAAATGACGGGCCTGTGAATTTTCTGCTTATTGAATGAGAACGTATAACAAAACCTAACTGGAAAAACAAGGAACCGCTTTGTGGGGTTATTTTGACAGACCCCTCGACTTCGCTTGGGGTGACGAATCAGGTTTTGTTACAGGCTCTAAAATCTAGAGTCCGGAGGGGGTATCTTTGTTTTCTTCGTCATCGTCGTCGACTTTCCACTTTTCGGATTCGTCGATGTCTTCGATTTCTTTCTGCATGTATTTGAATATTTTGTCCTGGAGGGGTGCGAGTTTTTCATACCATTTTGTCATGCCCTGGTAACTTGCAGTGAGCATATCGAGCCTGAGGAGCTGCCATTTGAGCAGGCAATCGGGCTCAACGATGTTTGTGAAGGGATCGCACTTGAAAATTCTCCGGCCATCGGGGCCGATCTGGAAATACGGGCAATCTTTACACTGCATCACAGGGTCACCATGAAATGTAATGTTAAAAAACAAGCAGTTCTTGCATTTACAGGTACAAGTATATAGTATGTTCTGGGTTTTATCAAGTTAAAAAGGTTTTTTGGAGGTACGTATGGCAAAATCGAGGCGCAGGCGCAAGGTAGGCAGCAAGAAGCGACGTGCACGGTCGAAAGTCCGTCACGGTAAATAGTGATATGAGTCCGGCGGGCAGGGCATGGGTATCCGATGAAACATTGCATTGTAGTTTTTGAGCCTGAAGGCAAGAGGGTATCGATCCACCGAGGGGCAACGCTCCTGGAGGCGGCGGGTCAGGGGGGTATTATCCTTAACACATCGTGCGGGGGTGCGGGGACGTGCGGCAAGTGCAAGGTGCAGATCAGTCCTAGAGGTGATGAGGTTCTTGCGTGTCAGTATATTGTCGAAGAGGATATAACGGTTGTGATCAGCGCGGATTCGCGTTTTTTTTATCAGAAGATACTGGAACATGGGGTGGACCGGGAAATCGAATTATGTCCGTGCATGTGCAAGAAGCATGTAATCGTTCCATGTGGAAAAAGGCCTGTGGATGTTCTGCGGGACACGTGCGGAGGAGCAGTAATCAATCTGTCGGCAGGAGTAAAAAGCAAGTATGAGCAGTTAGCCAGTCAAGCCGGTGAGGAGGGGGTAACGACAGTTCTTCGGGGGTGCAGAAGCGAGGATGTGAGCTATGAGATGATCGATGCGGAGGCAGGTGATACTCGCGGGCGGATATTCGGCGCAGCGGTTGATATCGGGACGACGACGGTAGTTGCGCGGCTTGTGGATATGACAACGGGCGAGGCGGCAGCAACGGCGGCGGGGTCAAATCCGCAGAGCAAATACGGGGACGACGTTGTCAGCAGGATTTCCTACGGTCAAAGTGAAAAAGGGCTGGCAGAACTGCGGGGGCTGATAGTGGGGTGTATTAACGAGCTTGTGGAAGAGTTGTGTGAAAAGGGCAAGTGCAGGTGTGATGAGATATACGAAGTAGCGGCAGCGGGGAACACGACGATGAATCATATTTTCCTGGGGCTTCCGATCAAGCAGCTTGGGCAGGCTCCATATTCGGCGTACTCGGTTGCAGCATATGACAGGGGGGTTGAGGAGAGCGGGCTGCGGATCAATGCCGGGGGTAATGTGCATACGATTGAGAATATCGCAGGGTTTGTGGGATCGGATACGACGGCAGCAGCGGTAGCTGTGGGGATGGATATGGCAGAAGCGATGACGCTGGTTATTGATATCGGCACAAACGGGGAGGTGATACTCGGCACGAAGGATAAGCTTCTTGCGGCGAGCTGTGCGGCAGGGCCTGCCCTGGAGGGTGCACGGATACATCACGGCAGCAGGGCGGTTGACGGCGCGATAGAGCGTGTGGTTCTTAACGGGGGGGATATTGACGTGGATGTAATCGGGGGGGGAGATGCGCGATCGATATGCGGCAGCGGTCTGATTGATGCGGCAGCGGTGCTCCTGGAGGTTGGGGTGATAGATTCGACAGGACGTTTTGTTGATCCAGCGGGGCTGAAGGGCAAGGTTGGGGAGAAGATTCTGCGGCGACTGATAAGATTCGAGGGTGGCCGGGCGTTTGTGCTGGCAGGTGAGGGGGCTGGTAAGCGAGGAAGTGTTTTTTTGACGCAGAAGGACATTCGGGAGCTTCAGCTTGCAAAGGGTGCGATCCGGGCAGGCATCAAGCTGCTTCAGGAGAGGATGGGGGTAAAGGATGAGGATATCAGCCAGGTGCTTCTGGCGGGTGCGTTTGGTAATTATATTCAGCGTAAGAGTGCGCTTCGTATAGGGCTTTTGCCGCAGATTCCGGTGGAGCGGATTAAATTTGTAGGAAATGCGGCGAGCAGCGGTGCCCAGATGGTGCTGGTGAGCAGTCAATGCCGGGCACTAGCGGGTGAGTTGTCGAAGAAGATTGAGTATGTGGAGATAGGACATATGCCTGAGTTTCAGATGGCTTTTGCGGAATCGATGTTATTTTAAGAGAGTTATGGAGTATCTGATCCCGGAGTGGTGGTTTGAGGAGCTTGCGGGGACAGGCATGTGGCTTGTTTTTGTAGCTCTTGTTTTAAGTTTTGCAATCCTGACAAAGGGCGCAGACTGGTTTGTGGACGGTGCGAGCGGTCTTGCGGTCTGTTCCGGTATTCCGAAGATAATCATCGGAGCAACAATCGTGAGCATCGGGACTACGAGCAGCGAGGCAGCGGTATCGGTGATGGCGGCGTTCAGAGGACATTCAGGCCTAGCACTGGGCAACGGGATCGGGTCGGTGATTTGTAATACGGGTTTTATATTCGGGCTGTGCTGCTGCGTGACGGTTCTGCCGGCGGACAGGTTCATACTGGCGAGGCAGGGATGGGTGCAGTTTGGGTCGGGTGCAGCGTTTGCAGCGTTGTGCTATGTGCTTGCTGCATTGGGTGTGTTTTCAATCGGCAGAGTGGTTGGAGCGGTACTGCTTGGGGGGCTTTTGTGGTATATGGCTATGTCGGTGCGGTGGGCGCGGCAGCATAATCGACAGAACATCGCAAGCGTTTTGAATAACGTGTCGGAACGGTCGAGGAGCAAGATACTGAAGTTTTTGCTGTTATTTGCGGGCGGTCTTGGCCTGGTGCTTGTCGGCAGCAAGGGGTTGATAGGTTCGGCAAATCAGATATGCCGTTACTACGGAGTGCCTGAGTCTATTATAGCAGCGACGATAGTTGCTTTCGGGACAAGTCTGCCGGAGCTGGCGACAGCGATTACCAGTATCAGGAAGGGGCATAAGGAACTGCTTTTAGGTAATATTATCGGTGCGAATATTCTGAATATTCTTTTTGTTATCGGCGCGTCTGCGGCAGTTACGGATCTGTCGATTTCCCGTCCGTTTTATGTGATTCACCTGCCGGTGCTTGCAGTGATACTGATTCTGTTTTGTATATATGCGATGACGAGCAGGACGAGCTTTCGCCGGTGGTACGGCGTGCCGCTGCTGGTTATTTACGTGGGGTATGTTGTACTACAGTACGTTGTTCGGATAGGCTCTTAGAGTTTGCCGATTATAAGGCAGGCGTTATGTCCGCCAAAGCCGAAGGAGTTGCTCATAACAGTATTGAGCTTTGCCTGTCGTGCATATTTAGGGACAAAATCCATTTTTGAATCGCATCTTTCGTCAACATTATCGAGATTTATCGTGGGTGGTATGGTTTGCTGTTCGATTGCCTTGGCAGCAGCGATGAGCTCGACAGCACCGCTGGCTCCAAGCTGGTGGCCCAGGCAGCTTTTTGTGGAACTGACAGCAAGCTTATAGGCATATTGCTTAAAGACGGTACTGATAGCGGAGGCCTCGGCAATATCATTAAGCTCGGTGCTTGTGCCGTGCGCGTTTATATAGTCGATGTTTTCCTCGGAGATGCCGGCGTTTTGTAGAGCAAGCTGCATGGTCCTGGCAGCCCCTTTGCCATCAGGAATAGGAGCGGTGATATGGTGGGCATCATCTGTGGCGGCATAGCCGAGGAGTTCAGCGTAGATTTTTGCGTTTCGTTTTTTTGCGTGTTGAAGCTCTTCAAGTATAAGGACGCCTGCACCTTCGGCAAGGACGAAGCCGTCCCGATCCCTATCAAAAGGCCTGGAGGCAATTTGGGGGGTATCGTTTTTAGTACTAAGTGACTTCAGTGCACAGAATGAGGCAAGCCCGACTGGTGTTACGGCAGCTTCGGAACCGCCTGTGATCATAATGTCGGATCTGCCGGTAATGATAGAATAATAAGCTTCCCCGATAGCATGGCTTCCGGATGCGCATGCGCTGACGATGCAGATATTCGGTCCCTGCAGTCCGTACATGATTGCGATTGAGCCGCCGGCGGCGTTTCCCATAAGCTTTGGGACGCAGAAGGGTGAGACTTTGCCCGGGCCTTTTTCAAGGAGCCTGATGTGCTGCTCTTCGATTTCCTTTATGCCTCCGATGCCAGTTCCGATAATAGCTCCCATTCTTGTCGAGTCTTCATTCGGGAAGTCGATGCCGGAATCTTTTACGGCCTGAACGGCGGAAGCAACGGCGAACTGGGTGAACCTGTCCATTCGCTTTCCATCCCGCTGAGGGATGTAATTTTCGATTTTGAAGCTTTTTACTTCTCCGCCAAATCTGACGGTAAATTCGGAGGCATCAAAGAGATCAATTGGTCCAACACCGCTTTTTCCATGAATGAGTGCGTCGAAAAGTTCGTCTGGTGATTCACCCAAGGCGGTAACGCAACCCAGGCCGGTAATGGCGACTCGCCGTTTATCCATGATTGGTTAATTGCCTAATTTTCTTTTTTTGATTTTGCTACATTGACAATGTAATCGATAGCGGCCCCAACGGTCTGAATTTTTTCAGCTTCTTCGTCCGGGATGCTCATGTCGAACTCATCTTCAAACTCCATAACAAGTTCGACCGTATCGAGGGAATCGGCATTTAGGTCATTGATGAACGATGTTTCCCTTGTTATTTCGGACTTGTCGACACCCATTTGCTCACTGATGATATCGATAACCTTTGTTTCAATCTGATGCACATCTACATCTGCGCCCACTTGTGTACCTCCTTGTGAGTTAAGACATTTTATCACAGTTATTTACGTTTGTACAGTTAATCCGGTATCACATTCGAGGGGTACTATACCTATGTGCCCGGAAAGTTTCAAACAATTTTTTTTGATTTTTACATTGCCATTCCGCCGTCAACACAGAGGACCTGGCCAGTGATATAGCCGGAATCGTCGTGAGCGAGAAAGGCAATAGCTTTGGCGACATCTTCGACGGTGCCGAATTTTCTGGCAGGAATCATCTGTTTTGCGGCATCCTTGACGGGTTCAGGCAGAACGTCAGTCATATCGGTGATAATAAAGCCCGGCGCGACGCAGTTTACGGTAATATTTTTCTTTGCGACCTCTCTAGCGAGGGATTTTGACATGCCGATGAGTGCAGCTTTGCTTGCGGCATAATTGCTCTGGCCGGCGTTTCCCATAACAGCGGCTACAGAACTTAATGAAATAATTCTACCGAACCTGTTTTTAATCATTGATCTAAGGGCGAATTTAGCGGCAAAGTAAGCGGCACGGAAATTTACATTCATAACCTTGTCGAGGTCCTGTTCGCTCATTTGCATCATAAGGCCGTCACGTGTAATTCCGGCGTTGTTTACGAGTATTGCGATTCCGCCGTGTTCCTGTGCGAGCTGGTCAATTGCCTGGCCGAGTTGTGCAGTGTCGGTAATGTCCAGACATTTCGTTATAACGGAATAGCCGGCGTTTTTAACGACAACCTGGAGCTCATCAAGGAGTTCCTGGTTAATATCAAGGCCTGCGACGATTCTTCCCTGCTGGAGCAGCTGGATTACGGTTGCGCGACCAATTCCCCTGGCAGCACCGGTTACAACAGCCAAATTTTGCTCTGACATTGTTTTGATCTCCTTATCCGGCAGCTTAGTCTTCTCAAACGCGGCGCCGTATTCTATATCAACTGATCGAGAGATTGCAAATCACTTATGTTGAAGACCTTAGTTTTTCTGCTTATTTTTTTCATAAGGCCTGTGAGCACCCTGCCTGGTCCGATTTCATAAAACTGTTCGATACCGTCAGTTAGGAGTTTTTCCATACATTTCTGCCAGAAGATCGGCTGGACGAGCTGTGTGGTCAGGCCATCGGCGATCTGCTGGGGTGAGGTATAATATTGCGCATTTATGTTGGCGATTATCCTGGTATTGGCGGGCGGGCGGATGTTGATACTGCTGATAGCCTGTGCAAGCGAGTTTGCAGCGGGCGTCATCATCGAAGTATGGAAGGCACCTGCTACCTTGAGTTTGACAGCTTTGATTGCGCCATATTTTTCGGCAAGTTCAACAGCTCTGCTACATGGTTCGAGTTCCCCTGACAGAACGATCTGGCCTGGGCAGTTGAAGTTTGCGGGCACCAACAGGTCGCCTTGTGCAGCTTCGGAGCAGAGCTGTATCGCTTTTTCTTCATCGAGTCCGAGGATTGTTACCATGGCCCCAGCAGATGCGTCTGCGGCGGCCTGCATGGCGCTGGCGCGTTTTTGGACGAGGGTCAAAGCATCGTCGAAGGTCATAACGCCAGCGGCATAAAGGGCGGTGTATTCACCGAGGCTCAGGCCTGCGGTAACAGCAGGTTTTTTTTGAAACGCGGGGGATTTTGTTTTTAGGACTTCGAGAATTGCAGCACTTGTCAGGAAGATGGCCGGCTGGGAAATGCTGGTGGCGTTGAGCTTTTCTTCAGGGCCATGAAAGCAGATATCCGCAAGATCGTATCCAAGGATGCTGCCAGCTTTTTCGAAAAGCTGCGCGGCTTCGCGGTGGGCGTGTACAATATCCTTTGCCATGCCGACGGTCTGTGCACCCTGGCCTGGAAAGATAAAAGCAGTTTTTTCATCAGTTATAATCATTTTTTGCAAGAAAATCCGGTTTGTCAGACTTCGACGATAGTAGCGCCCCAGGTAAGGCCTGCCCCAAAAGCGACGAGAATGACGACGTCGCCGCGGCGGATTCTGCCCTGTTTTCTGCACTCGTCAAAAGCAAGTGGTATGGAGGCGGCAGAAGTATTTCCATAATTAGTGATATTGATGAATACTTTTTCATCTGGAAGACAGAGTCTTTTGGCGGCGGATTCAATGATCCTGGCGTTCATCTGGTGTGATACCACCATATCTATGTCATCGACGGTAAGGCCGCAGTGCTCGAGGCAGTCGGTAACAAGCTCGACAATTCTTCTGACAGCGAGCTGGTAAACTTCCCTGCCTTGTATCTGCATGTATTTTTTGTCCGGGTCATCAAGTTCGCGGTTTGCAGGATGTCGTGATCCGTAAGCCTGGCAGTTAAGAGCTTTCCAGTGCCTGCCGTCCGAGGCGAGTCTGCTGTAAATTACTCCTCTGCGGCCGTCTTCGGCTCGTTGGAGCACTGCTGCCCCTGCGGCATCGCCGAAGAGTATGCAGCTTGTCCGGTCCTGGTAATTAGTGATCTTGCTTAATGTTTCTGCACCTATTACGAGGGCGTTTTTGTATTTTCCCGCGGCGATAAACTGATGGACAATCTCAAGTGCGTATACGAATCCACTACAGGCGGCAGCGATGTCAAAGGCAAAGGCATTTGTGGCGTGGAGATTTCTCTGGACGAAGCAGGCAGTTGAGGGGAAAACCATTTCGGGCGTGATAGTAGCCACGATGATCAGATCAAGTTCGGCGGCGCTGAGACGGGCGTCGAGGAGAGCTTTTTTGGCCGCTTCAGTAGCCAGGGTAGCGGTGGACTCATTATCAGCAGCGATATGGCGTACTTTTATGCCTGTTCTTGTAGTGATCCAGTCGTCAGATGTATCTACCATTCTGGTGAAGTCGTCATTTGTAAGGACCTTGAGAGGGGCAAAAGAGCCTGTTCCAGTGATGATGGCACGATATGGAGCGGTATCCTCAGGGAATGGAGCCTTATTCATCACAGGCCTTTACAGAACTATCGGACAGATGTTTACCGATATGGTCGTTAACCTTTATAGTGTGAAACTTTCTGGCGGCAAGGATGGCGTTTTTTATAGTTCTGCTTTTGCTTGCACCATGGCAGATTAGGGCAGTTCCATTTACGCCGAGCAGGAGAGCACCGCCATATTCATGGTAGTCATATTTTTTGTATATTCTGGTCATAATGGGCTTGAACTTCATGGCGAGGCGAAGTTTTTCCTGCTGGAGCTCAAATTTAATTGCCTTGAACAATCCATCAACGAGTCCTTCGGTAAGCTTAAGCACGACATTTCCAACGAAGCCGTCACAAACGGCGACATCACAGATCCCCTTGAAGATATCTGTTCCTTCTATGTTTCCGATGAAATTGAGTTTTGTGTCCGACTTTATCATTTCGCGTGCTTTTTTTACGATTTCGTTTCCCTTGGCGTCCTCCTGCCCGATGCTCATTACCCCGATTCTTGGGTTTTCTATGCCAAGCAGGTGTCTTGAATACATCAAAGCCATAACAGCATACTGGTAAAGGTTTATGGGTTTGCAGGCAATGTTGGCGCCGACGTCACACATTGTGACCGGTCCTTCAAAGGTGGGGAAGACAACGGCGATTCCGGGTCTGTTTACAAGGGGCAGGTTTCTCATTCTCATCTGACATGCGGCGACGCAGGCCCCTGTATTTCCAGCAGAGATAACGGCGTCGGCCTGACCTTCGGAGGCGAGTTTTGCCATGACCGCTATTGAGCTGTGTTTTTTCTTCCGAAGGGCGTCAATGGGGGTCTCATCCATAGTGATGATTTCGGGCGCATCCACTATTCGAACGGCCCTGGGCCGATGTTCGAGCAAGGGCAGGTGATCCTCAAGGGTCTGCTGAACTCCTATCAGAATCAACTCATCATCCGGGGAGAGTGCGTCGACGGCTTCCAGTGCTCCTGCGACTATTTCATCGGGGGCATTATCGCCACCCATTGCGTCTATTGCGATTCGCATTTTCAGCTCGTTTCCTCCTTGGCGAGCTTGAGCGTAATTTTGGGATTAACATATCCGCAATTAGAACACGAAGCATGAGGCAATTTTGCATTGTCACACCGGGGGCAGACGGAATAGTTAACCGGTTTGAGCCGATGGTGGCTGCGGCGTGTTCTGGTTCTGCTCCTGCTGGTTTTTTTTACCGGCAACATAGGTAATTAACTCCACAAATGACCAAGAATCAGTAACGGAAACAGGATTAAATAGTTAATTGGGGGATGATTGTCAAGGGAAATTTGTTAAAGAGTGGGGGGTGAAATTTCGGTCAGGTGAGGGGCGTTAAGGAGGTCGGGAGAGCAGGGGGGTTTCATTAAAAGGAATAAGGCGATGGCTATTATCGAGATAGTTTTTAAGGATCAAGCCTGATGCGGAGCAACTATTTGATCTTCAGGTTTAGTTTTATGGTTGAAATATTTTTCTCAATAGGGTAAAAACAGTGATAGTGTACGGCGGTTTTGCGTGATATAATTAATTTTTTGCATAAATGCATAGATTTCTGGGTTTTATATTATGGCTCGGGGCAGGCTGTCTCCTCTTTACGAAGCAATGAGCAAGAGTCGGCGGAAGACCGGCGGTGACAAAGGCTCAGGTCTGTTTTGGTCGAAACAAAAAGATGGCGGGATGGTGAAAGAAAGCGGCCTGGCGGCCAGTTGGCGTAAAAGGCCGAAACTGGTGCTTTTTAACGCGGGCCGAGTGGAGTTGTCGCTGCCTTACCCAATAGCGGTAACGGTGGTTCTGGTTTTGCTTCTTGTAATCCTCGGGGTGTTTCGGCTGGGCCAGCGCAGCAGGAGGGCAGGGGGCGGCGGGTTTGATAGTGACTTAAGGTACAGCGAGGCGGCATTGGAAGAGCCAACGGCGATGCCTGCTGGTGGTGTCAGGACGGAGGGGGGCAGGGCAGCGAGCGGCAAAGCGGCTGTGGTGCTGCCTGAGATGGTTACTGCTGAGAGCAGCGGGACCGGTGAATCACAAGGGACGGGCAACAATGTGATAGTGCTGGTGGAATATGCGACGCGTGCCCAGCTTGTGCCGGTTCGGGATTACTTTGCGAGTAAGGGTATTGAGACTGAAATAATTGCGGAGGGGGGGCGATATTTTCTGGTTACAAAGAACCGTTACCAGAATCCGGATAAAGAAGGAACCGACGGATATGCGACGAAACAAAAGATAATCGAAGCCGGCAGGGGATACAAGGCACCGGAAGGCTACGAGACATTTGCGCCTCGTCTGTTTAGTGATGCATACGGTAAAAAAGTAAAGTAGTTTTTTGGAGAGATGTTGATGTCAATAGATCGTTCGTTGAAAATCAGAGGCGCTCTGCGCAGGCATCGCAATGTACTGTCGCGTGGGGAGCGTATCGAGCAGCTTAAAACGGAAGAGCGCTGGTCTGACGGCAATAGTGTTTTCGGGCTGGTTAAGGTTGCACACCGGATGTCTCATGCAGGGCGAAAGGAGAAGGCTGAGGAGGCTGCGGCTCAGGCAATTGCAGGTTCAGAACAACCTGTTGCCGGGGAAGAAAAGAAGGCTGAGTGATCCGGCATTTTTCAGAATTATGTCAAGAAGCGAGATGTCGCCTTTTTGTAGCTTTTTAGAGAAGATAAAAGGGCGGCATTTTGCTTTTGATCGCAGGGCAGGGGGGTTTGGTGTGCAGAAAAAAGGAGATAAGATATTGAGAGCAGGGCAATGAGAAAAATTCTGGCTGATCGGACGAAGGTAATTGATGCAAGCGGTATCCGGCGGGTTTTTGCTTTAGCGTCACAGATGAAAGATCCGATCAATTTTTCGATAGGTCAGCCGGATTTTGATGTGCCAGATGAATTGAAATCAGCGGCGATCAGGGCTATTGAATCGGGGGCGAACAAGTATACGCAGACAGCGGGGGAGGATTCTTTACGGGAGAAAATATCATCGCATGTTGTGAACGAGTTCGGCTGGCCGGACTGCAGGGTGCTGGTGACAAGCGGGGTAAGCGGGGGGCTGCTGCTTGTGTTTATGGCGCTTGTTAATCCTGGTGATGAGGTAATAATGGTGGATCCTTATTTTGTGATCTACAAACATATCGTCCGGATGCTTGGAGGCAGGTGTGTATTCGTGGAGAGCTATCCGGATTTTGAATTGCCGGTAACCGGCATTAAAACTGCGATAACAGACAGGACCAAGATGATAATAGTTAATTCCCCCGCGAATCCGACGGGTGTGGTATATAGTGCAGGTGAGCTTCAGCAGCTTGCAGAGGTTGCGGCGGCGCGTGATATAATCGTGATGAGCGACGAGATATACGAGAAGTTCTGTTATGACGGCCCGTGCGCAAGTATCTGCCGATACTACAGCCGGACAATTCTTTTGCGCGGTTTCGGGAAGGCTTACGGGATGACGGGTTGGCGTATGGGCTACGCAGCGGTAAATGAAAGCCTGAAAGATGTGCTCGAGGAGATGACCAAGATTCAGCAGTATACGTTCGTCTGTGCGCCATCAGCGTTTCAGCATGCTGCTGCGGCGGCGCTGGACTATGATATGAGCGGTTTTGTGGCGGGATACCGGAAAAAGCGTGATATGATTTACGCCGGGCTGAAGGACAAGTTTGAAGTGGTCCGGCCTGGGGGGGCGTTTTATATTTTCGTCAAGGCACCGGGGGGATCGGGGACGAAATTTGTGGAAAAGGCAATAGCAAACAGGGTTCTTGTTATTCCCGGCAATGTTTTCAGTGAGAAAGATACGCACTTTCGAGTAAGCTACGCAACAAGTGACGAAAAGATTGCCAGGGGGATTGAGATTCTTAACAGTATCGGGTAAGTTAAGTGCCGATATCGAGCATTTCAAGGAATAATCAATAAAAAGGTATTTATGATCAAAGAGATGGTTTTCGGTACAGTAGGGGGGCTGGGTTTGTTTCTGTTCGGCATGGGTCAGATGTCGGATGGGCTGAAGAAGGCAGCAGGCCAGAAGCTCAAGAAGGTTCTGGAATCGATGACAAGGAATGCGTTTCTGGCATTTCTTGTGGGGCTGGGGGTGACAGCATTGATACAATCGAGCTCTGCAACGACGGTGATGGTCGTGGGTTTTGTCAATGCGGGGCTGCTTACGCTGAAGCAGGCAATCTGTGTTGTTATCGGGACGAATGTTGGTACGACGATGACGGCGTGGCTGGTGTCCATATCAGGGATAGAAATGGGTGCGTTCAAGGTTACCAGTTACGCTCTTCCGGCGATCGGGATAGGTTTTGTTCTATATGTTGCAGGACGCAGCAGAAGGATAAAGAACCTTGGGCAGATTATCCTGGGCTTCGGGCTGCTTTTTGTGGGCATCGGATTCATGAAGGATGCCTTTGAGGTTCTGGAGAAAAGTGAAAAGGTGCAAAAGCTATTTGTGTCGCTGGGCGGTCATCCATACCTTGCGATTCTAGCTGGGACGATTGTAACCATGCTTCTGCAGAGCAGTTCGGCATCGATAGCGGTGGTACAATTGCTTGCGATAGGTGGCGCGTTCGGGAGCAACTGGGAAACTGCATTGAATGTATCGATTCCGTTTGTTGTGGGCGGCAATATAGGTACGACGATAACGGCGCAGATAGCCGCGGTCGGTACAAACCTGGGGGCGCGGCGGACAGCGTGGGCACATACAGTCTTTAATATTCTGGGGGCAATAATTGCACTTCCTTTTATCTATCTCGGCTGGTTTGCAGCAGCGGTAAAACTGATCAGTCCATGGGAACTGAGCGGGACGACTGTTGCAGCGAGTATCGCAGTTGCGCATACAATGTTTAATGTTATTAATTCGGCGATTTTTTTACCCCTGGCCAGTATACTCGAAAAAATAGTGACGTTTCTTGTCAGGCAAAAACCCAGCGATTTTATGATCGCGCCGGTTGTGCTGGAGGAGCATCTGCTCAATACCCCTCCGATCGCGATAGATCAGGTGCGGCGTGAAATTGTGCTGATGGCCAAACACGCCAGAGACGCGATCAATTATGCAATCAGCGGATTGTTTGAGGCAGAGCGATTAAAATTCGAACGTGCCAGGAAGACAGAAGATGTGCTGGATGAATTTCAGTATGAGATAACGTGTTATCTTTCGCGACTGTCGCAGAAGGAGATAAGCGAGGAAGTTTCGGTAGAGCTGCCGTTTCTGCTTCACAGCGTCAATGATCTGGAGCGTGTGGGAGACCATGCGGTAAATATTGTGGAAATAGCGGAACGTAAGATCGAGAATAAGGTTGAATTGAGCGATTTTGCGCAGGCGGAGTCTGTAGAGCTTCGCAACGAAATCAGCCAGATGGTGGACAGGATCGTTACTTCACTTGAGAATAATGACCATCAGGCGGCTGAAGATGCGCTAGTTAATGAGGCAAATCTCAACCGGATGCAGGTCGAATTTCGGCAAAACCATGTCCAGCGGATTACCGACGGAACGTGTTCGGCAGTAGCGGGGCTGATTTTCATCGACTTTGTGGACAATGTGGAAAAGATAGGCGATCATCTTACGAACATAGCTCAGGCAACATTGGGGGGGCCGAAACGCAGCAGGGTACATAAGCTCAGTGATATAGCCGAAGTAAAGAATACGAGCAGTTAACAATAATGGTCATAGATATAATTTTTGGAACGGCGGGTGGTCTGGGGCTGTTTTTGTACGGCATGGGCCAGATGTCCGAAGGTCTGAAAAAGGCGGCGGGACAAAGGCTCAAAAGCATTCTGGAATCCATGACAAAGAAGCGGATTGTCGGGTGTCTTGTGGGGGCAGGGGTAACAGCTTTGATCCAGTCGAGCTCGGCAGCGACGGTAATGATAATCGGTTTTGTCAACGCGGGGCTGTTGACGCTCAAACAGGCGATATCGGTGATAATCGGGACGAATATCGGCACGACAGCGACAGCATGGCTGGTCTCGATATCGGGGTTTGAAGCATTTAAGATAACCACGTATGCTCTTCCTGCAGTAGCAATAGGATTTGGTATGCAGGTTCTGGGCAGAAGGCGTGTAATTAAGGATGGCGGGCAGATATTACTGGGTTTCGGCATTCTTTTTATCGGCATCGGTTTCATGAAGAGCGCATTTGCGGGCCTGGAGCAAAATCCTGAGGTGCAGAGGCTTTTTGTTGGTACTGCTGACAATCCTGTGCTGGCGATTTTTGCAGGGATGGCAATTACAATGCTGATCCAAAGCAGTTCGGCGGCTGTGGCGAGCGTTCAGCTTCTCGCGGCGGGAGGGGCTTTCGGTACGGACTGGGAGGCAGCAGTTAGTGTTGCGATACCATTTATCCTGGGAAGCAATATCGGCACAACTATAACTGCCCAACTGGCGGCGATTCAGACGAACCGAAACGCACGTCGGGCTGCATGGGCGCATACGATGTTTAACGTGATAGGGGCATTTATCTGTTTCTGGTTCATCGGTGCACTCGGAAAAGCGGTGCTGATGATCAGTCCTGTGAAACTTGGTGCAACAAGCATCGCGATGTGTATCGCGATTGCCCATACTATGATCAAGGTCATTGAGGCGGTAATCTTCCTGCCGCTCAGCGGTGTTCTGGAAAAGATAGTCATTGTTCTTATAAAGCCGGACAAGAGAGAAAAAGAAAAGCAATATGTCGCGCTGGAAGAGCATCTTCTGGATACGCCTGTTATAGCGATAGAGCAGGCCAGGCGTGAGATAGTCCGGATGGCCAAGCGTGCCAGAAGGGCGGTGAACGCGGCGGTAAGAGGTTTTGCGGAAAATGACAGGAGGCGTCTGGAGAGCGTCCAGAAGATCGAGGATATTGTGGATAAGTCCCAGTATGAGATAACAGCTTATCTGGCGGCGCTATCGGAGCGGCAGATAAGTGCAGGTGTTTCGATCGAGCTTCCCGTTCTGCTCCATACGGTCAACGACCTTGAGCGTGTGGGGGATCACGCGGTGAACATTGTTGAAATAGCCCAGCGTAAGTTGGAACAGGGTATTGAATTCAGCGAATCGGCGAATGCAGAGGTGGGTTGTCTGCGCAGCGAAGTGAATGAGATGCTCGAACGGATTGTTTTAGTGCTGGCAAGAAACGACAAGGATCTGGCGGCTAAAGCACTGGAAAATGAAGAGCATCTAAACAGGATGCAGGTTGATTTTCGCCGAAGTCACGTTCAACGTATGACGGATGGAAAATGCTCTGCCATGGCAGGAGTGATTTTTATCGATCTTGTGGACAACATCGAGAAGATCGGGGACCACCTGACGAATATTGCCCAGGCGGCAATAGGGGGCCTGCGGTGGGACAATGTGGATTAGGCCGAGAACTGGTGTTGAGTTTTGTATTGCGGGGTTAAATTTGCCTTGTTATTGTTGTTTTTTTGGGTAGAATTCTGTTTATGAGAGTGGCTATCAGGGTAGCAACATTTGTTTGTATGAGTCTTGCGGCTGTCCGGGGTTTCGGCCCAAGTGAAGAGGTCGTCAAGGAGGTTAACCAGCCGGCATGGACAGCGGAGCCGCAGCAGTTCAAGGTGGCAGTGATACCCTGCAAGGGGCTGATTGACGAGGGGCTTTATAAGTCTATTCGCCGGCGAACGGAGCTTGCCCTAGGGGATGGCGCCAAATATATATTATACGATATAAGCACATACGGGGGGCTTGTAAAAGCAGCGGATGACATCAGCAAGTATTTCATTCTTGAGCTTGGAAATAAAGTACACACGGTCGCATATATTTCCACGGAGGCGATTTCGGCTGGGGCGATGATCAGCGTTTCGTGCGAGGACGTAATTATGCGCAGGAGCACGCTGATAGGCGATGCTGCACCGGTGCTGATGGGAGGGAAGCTGGAGGGGGTGGAGCGTGAGAAGAACGAAGCATATATTCGCGAGACATTTGCCCGGGCGGCTGAGGCACACGGGTACCCTGAGATGCTATTGAAGGCAATGGTAACACATACGCTGAAAGTATACCGTGTCAAGAACCTCAAGAGCGGAAAGTACGAATTCATCGATGCCGATGTTCTTCCGAGCGATTCGAACGAATACGACCTTGCAAACAAGGAGCTGGTTTCAAAGGAAGGTCAGCTTCTGACGCTGACGGCAGGCAAGGCACTTGAGTATGGAATCGCCAGAGCGGTTGTGGAGAATATTGAGGAGGCACTTGCTTTCCTTGCTGAGCGTGACGGAGTGGTATTTGCAGGAAAGCCGCTGACGTATGAGACGAACTGGTCGGAAGAGATGGTTCGGTGGCTGAATTCTCCTGTTGTTATGAGCATTTTAACGATGGCTGCTTTGCTGGCTCTTTATATAGAGTTTAACACGCCGGGTATAGGACTGCCCGGGCTCATAGCGGTGACATGTTTTGTCATCATGTTCGGCAGCAAGTACCTTGTCGGGCTTGCGAACTGGGTTGAGATAGCGGTGTTTTTGCTGGGTATTATCCTGCTGATGATAGAGATATTCATTACACCGGGTTTCGGAGTGCTGGGTCTTGCGGGCATAATCTGCATCTGTGCAGGGCTTTTCGGGATGCTGATAGAGAATCCGCCCGAGAAGCTTCCATGGCCCAAGGCAGTGATCGAATGGGAGATTCTGGTTGACGGTCTGCTAGCGATATCGGCAGGTTTTCTGGGTTTTGTTGTCGTGGCGTGGGTATTTGCCAAACATCTGCCCCGATTGAGTTTTCTGAAGGGGCTTGCTCTTGCGGCGGCTGCGGGGGGCGGCAAGTTACCTGTGAGCATGACGCTGCCGCCGGAGGCAGTTAAAGCAGGCAGAGGGCTGGAGATTGGCGAAGTCGGCGAGGTTATTTCGGCACTTCGGCCTGTCGGGCAGGCGCGATTCGGTGAAGCCTATGTGGATGTTGTGGCGCACGCGGAGTTCATAGCCAAGGGGCAAAAAGTGGAGATAACCGAGATTCACGGGAACAGGGTAGTGGTCAAAGCGGTACAGGGATAAGAGGATACGAGTTATGAATGCAGCATGGCTGATTTTTGCGGTTTTTTTGTTTTTGACCTGTGCGGTGCTGCTGGTTGTAGAGGTGTTTGTGCCGAGCTTAGGGCTGTTGACGCTGTGCGCGCTGGGGGCAGCAGCAGGGGGGATCGCGATATTTTTTAATCACAGCCAAGCGGCAGGATGGGGCGGCGTTGTTGTAGCGGTGATTATGATTCCAGCGGTATGGATCATTACCTACAGGTTATTTCCAAAGACGCGTTTTGGTAAAAACGTGACCCTGCGGATGCCGGTGCGTGAGAAGGGAGACGGCGTGCCTGATACGCCGGAATTGAAGAGGCTTCTGGGCAGCGTGGGGGTGGTTGTGACCCCTTTGCGGCCTGTGGGGACGTGTGATTTTTCGGGGCAGCGGGTAGAGTGCGTGGCGGAAAGCGGGTATATCGAGTCGAACGAAACGGTGCGAGTGATACGTGTTGAGGGGACTCAGCTTACGGTTCGCTTGCAGAAAAATGAAAACTAATTTGAAAGGGACTCAGAGATGTTTTATCAGATGTATACAGGTTTGCTGGCGGCAGTGATAAATCCGTTCAAGGTCGGCGGAATCATTATAGCGATAATAGCTATCCTGGTTCTGATGGCTTTGATACTAAAGTACGGCAGGTTGTGGTTACAAGCGTGGCTGAGCGGAGCGCGGGTTTCGATTGCCGAACTGATCGGGATGACTCTTCGCCGTGTGGACGCCAGGTCAATAGTAATAAACCGGATCACCGCGATGCAGGCGGGAGTGGAAATATCGAGGCAGGACCTTGAGAGCCATTATCTTGCGGGAGGGCGGGTGACAAACGTGGTTCGAGCGCTGATAGCAGCGAACCGGGCCAATATTGAGCTGACACTAAAGACGGCAACGGCGATTGATTTAGCGGGGCGTGACATCCTGGAGGCGGTGCAGACAAGCGTTAATCCGAAGGTGATCGACTGTCCGAACCCGGCAAAGGGAAGAGATACGGTGGATGCCGTGGCGCAGGACGGGATCCAGCTTAAGGCAAAAGCTCGTGTAACAGTGCGGGCGAATATCGAAAGGCTGATCGGCGGAGCGACGGAAGAGACGATTATCGCGCGTGTGGGCGAAGGTATTGTTACGACGATCGGCAGTGCGATATCACACAAGAGCGTGCTTGAGAATCCTGACAAGATCTCCAAAGCAGTGCTGAACAAGGGGCTTGACGCGGGGACAGCGTTTGAAATACTTTCGATAGATATTGCAGATGTGGATGTCGGCGAGAATATCGGTGCTCAGCTTCAAAAGGCACAGGCGTACGCGGACCAGGAGCGGGCAAAAGCCGAGGCAGAAAAGCGGCGAGCGATGGCGGTAGCGCGTGAGCAGGAGATGAAGGCACTAGTGCAGGAGAACCGAGCGAAGGTGGTCCTCGCGGAGGCAGAGGTTCCGCTGGCGATCGCTGAGGCATTCCGCAAGGGCAATATGGGTATAATGGATTATTACCGGTTAAAGAACATCAATGCTGATACGGAGATGCGCAGTTCAATCGCGACGCCTAAGAAAAAGGAATAGCAGGTATGCTTGAGTTCTTGCGACAATTCGGTCTGCTGGCACGGGATAAAAAGGGTGACGGCGGGGGCCTGATGCAGCTTGTGGTCCTGGGGGTAATGGCGGCGCTTTACCTGTTTGGTGCAATCGCCAAGTCACGTGCCGGGAGAGAATCCAAGGAAGGTGAAGAATCGCCGTCTGAAAAGAGTACCAGAGGCAGGGAAACGATTGAAGAGTTCATCACAAAGGTTGTGTCCGAAGAAGGCAACTTTGCGCAAAAGAAATCGACGGAGATAACCAGGGCGGACGAATGGCGGAGCAAGCGGCTTGAGCAGAGAGCGGTATCTACAGGAGATCAAGCAGGGCGGCTGGGTGCTGATGTTCGCAAGCCACGCACACAGCCGCTGGCGGCGGCAAGGCAGGGAAAACCGCAGCAGGCACAGAAGCCGATGGTGCAGCCGGTACAGCAAGCGGCGAAAAAAATCGAGCCAGCAAAACGGACAGAAATTCCTGCGGCAGAGGAAGCTGAGGTTGAATTTGCGGAGCAGCTACACCTGGATGAGCCGCAGGACCTTCAGAAGGCTATCGTCTATGCCGAGATACTGGGCAAGCCTGTCGGGCTGCGAACAGGCGGCGAGGACGGTGAAGGAGGAATAGGAACGCTGTTCTAGCCTATGATATTGTGGATGCCCTACATCTACTATATTTTCGTCCCGAATTTGTTGTAGTGGGTAATATCGATAAGTCTGTGTTTCGGCACATGAAGGGTGTTGTTGTCGTCAAGATAATATTTTACGCTGTCGGGCAGAGCATCTTCCATCACAGGTGTTTCGTCGGGGACTCCAAGAGCAATAACTGAGTCGATGTGGAGATGATCGGGAATCCGCAATAAATCCTTGAGGTTGTCCCGGTTGATAGAGCCAAGCCAGCAGGAGCCGATTCCTTTAGCCCAGGCCAGAAGAAGGACATTCTCAACGGCGGCTCCGACATCGGCAGATGCAAACTGGGCGGGTGTTACTGCGTGATCGACCAAAACCACTATATAGGCGACAGGCTCCCGGCTGGGAGGGGGATTTCGTTTAGGCTGAACATAGGCAGCCCAGGCTAACTGCTCAAAGACTCTACTGCACAGGGGTAGATTATCCACCACGACATACCGGATCGGCTGGCGGTTCGCCGCTGAAGGAGCGCAGCGGGCTGCCTCGATGAGCGTCAGCAGAACGGCCTTATCTATCGGGTCCTGCCTGAAACGTCTTATACTTCGTCTTGTCCTGATAATTGTGTCAAAATCCATTTTTGCTTCCTTAAATGAATATATGTGCATGCTTCGGATGAAAGGATATCATCGGCTGAGCGAGGTTGAAAGTTTAATCCTTGGCTGAAGCAACTTAGTTCAATGAGGAGTGTATCAAGCGGAAGGGCCGATTGCAGGCCCCTGCTGCCCTATCGACGTCCCATAATATATGTTATGTTTCATTCGAGCGAAAGCGATCTAGCTTTTAAAACATTGTAAA
Organism: Planctomycetota bacterium; assembly: GCA_043816955.1. Taxonomy (GTDB): domain Bacteria; phylum Planctomycetota; class Phycisphaerae; order Sedimentisphaerales; family CAYZTY01; genus JBDRHL01. The sequence continues at coordinate 32,737 of JBDRHL010000144.1, forward strand.
ATAAGCGGGTTGGGTGTTATGAGTAGCGGAATGCGTGGGCGGCGGTTTCTCTGAGGCGATCGGTGGTAAAAGCTGCGGTGTCGAGGAGGCCGAGGTTCTGGAGGACGACAGCGATATTTATCGCGGCCTGGGGACATGTGAAGTTATCTTTGACGGACTGTTCGAGCCTCTGGATTGCGGTGGAGAATCTGGGAGAATCGCAATAGAGCAGCGCTGTTTTATAGTACAAATCGAGTATGTGGATATCGAGGTCATCGGGGGCGGCAAGCTGTTCGAGGGCAAGAGGCATCCTGTCGCTATCAAAATAGCATATTATCAGCTTTGCTTTTGCACGATGAAAGGTCGGGTTAATGGTGAGAGCATTTTCAAAGGCGGTTAGGGCGGGGTCAAGAAGGCCTGCTCCCATAAGGAGGAGGCCAAGGCGATAGTGCAGGTCTGGATTATTGGGCTGGTCGGACAACTGGGCCTTGTGGGCTTCGATTGTTGTATCTATAAGGGTCTCGAAATCGGACATTTTTGCAAGATCGGGGTTGGCTGAGCCAAGGGCTTGCAGTTGTAATGTGGCGGCTTCAGCGAAGAGAAGATTGCTGTTTGGCTGGATTGCGGAAGCCAGTGAAAGGGTGGATTCGGCCTGTTCGATCTGGTCGTTTAGTTTCTGGGCGGCAGCAAGGCCTATATAGGCATCAACGATCTGGTCGTTTATTTCAACGGCCCTGGTAAAAAGGCGGGCGGCGTAGGCATAATGCTGCATTGTGAGATGCTGGGTACCCAGCTTAACGGTTGCTTCGAGGTACTGGGGTTCCATGGCAAGGACTTTTTCGTAGTAGACAGCGGCTTGTGTGTGGTTGTGCATCAGAGCGTAGATGTCCGCGAGTTTGCAGTTGAGGTGGATGTTGTCGGGTTCCTGCTCAAGGCGAGAAAGAATATTATCCTCCAAGCTGTGCAGCTCGGTGTCAGGTGTAATTACATCGAAGCCGAGCTCGTCACTTCCGGCGTGGAAATTGTCCGGATGGAGAAGGATCGCCCTACTGAATGTGTCGGCGGCGGCGTCATATTTCTGTGTGGCTATATAGAGGTAGGCCAGTGTAATCAATGAATGCAGATCGTCGGGATATTCAGAGACGAGGGTTTCATATTCCCTGATGGTGTTTTCTATTCTCCGGTTTTTGAAGTAGATTGCAGCGAGTCTTTGCCTCGGCATCCGGAGGTAGTTTTTGAACTTCAGGCAATCCTGGTAGAATTCGACGGCTTGAGCTTCTTTTCCCAGCCGTTCATAGCAGTGCCCCAAGATGTACAGTGCCATTGTGTTGTTCGGCTCGCGCATATAGACCGACTGGAGCAGATCAATGGTTGTTTTAACCTGATTATTTCTCAGGGCAAGTGCGGCAGAAGCCATTCTGCCGAGAATACAGTCGGGATTTTCAAACAGGTAGAATCGCAGCTTTTCCCCGGCTTGTGGGAGTTTGTGCGCAGCGATACATTCTATGGCAGGGGCAAGTTCTGTCCGCTGAGCGGCGCTACCGTAATGGCGGCAGGCGGAATTAAGCCAGTTTATCATCAACTCGGCAGGGTCGGCGGTAATCGCCCTACCGAGAATTTCGAGCAATCTACTCATATTTAACGTCCTAATTAAATGCGCAGCAATGTTCGTAGTTCGTATCTTTCCAAGATTAGGTATCGGCTGGAATGTTTAAGCGCTTAATGGTGCTTTAGGGGCAGTACGGGAGGATAGAAACAGATAAAATGTGCAATGTGCCGGTTGTAACAAGTGTGAGGGATTTGCGTAATTTTCCGGGTGAATCGGCGGAATTACCCGGCTTATTATGGGTCGCGGTTTGAGGAAATATGCAGGTTTAGTGAAGAGGTTTGTGGAAGCGCGGGCTTATGGGACAAATCAGGCGCGCAATTTTAAGCTTAGAACCTATCCTAATAACTCATTCTATTACGGCCTGCTGCAAAGTCCGATGCCTGCGTTGTCGGGTCAAAATCGTCCTCGACGTAGCTTTGGCTACCGGTCAGGTTCTTTGTTTTTTAGCAGAAAGCGGGGCAGCCTGTTTTTCTATTTCGCTCAGATACGCCAAGGTGCGGTCAAGCTTGTCGGTGAGGTGTTTTAGCTTGAGCATGGTTTTGACCCTGGTAAGAAGCTCCCATTTGTTTACGGGTTTGCTGAGGAAATCATCGGTTCCAGAATCAATGCCTCTTTCTATATCGCCCAGTTCGGTAAGGGCGGTAACCATGATGATGGGAATGGCGGTGGTTTTCGGATCGGCCTTAACCCTTCTGCAGAGTTCAAATCCGCTCATCTGGGGCATCATAATATCCAGCAGGATCAAATCGGGCGGATTACGTTTAATGATTTTCAAGGCTTCTATGCCGTCGCCGGCTGGGATGGTTACACAGTCGATATCTTCAAGATAGGCCTGGATTAACTCCAGGTTCTGCTGATTATCATCCACAACGAGAATTGTGGGCACCTGCTGGTTATTCTTATGAGCCATTTACACCTTTCCTGTCCATATGAAAGAGAGGGGCGTTCTCAACGAAGATACCGCCCTTTTGAGGGACAATATTATATTAATCTGCGATTAAAGTCCAGAGTATTTGTTGCGGGGAGCACCATACGAAATTTGACATCCACAAGGGGAAAAACAGGATACTACCCCCCTGCCGGGTTTTTAAGTGTGTTTTGAGGTTTGATTTTCAATGAATTGACGTACCTGGGGCTTGATGTAAACTGCATCGATATCAACGATTTTCGCGACGGCCTGGGCACAAATCGCAGCGATATCGCTAGTCTGTGCCTGGGAGTCGAGGAAAAAAACAGAGGAGCCTTTTATGGTACAAAGGCCTCCCCCGCTGCCGCCCAAGGCCTCTGTTCGAATCCGGACATTATTTTTCTGCAACAGGTCAAGCAGTTCGTCTAAAATAGCCTGATTATCCATGTTTTAAGAAAAAAACCTTAAAAGCCGATATATATTATACTGTCTAAACAGCGTCAATTTTATATTTTCAGACATTGAAAAACAAAGCCTATTTTATTAGATAAGATTGGGAACCTGAGTTTTCAGGAGTGCAGATTGTCGGGTATAATAGCAAAGCGCAGATCGCTGTACAGAGAGATACAAAACCAAAGTGCGCGTAATGATTCACTAAAATCGCAGATGAGCCAGCTTCAGGCACTTGCGAATATCGGGACGGCGACATGTATGATCGCACATGAGATAAATAACCTTCTGACCCCGCTGGGGGGTTATGCGGAACTAGCTCTGCAGGAACCCGGTGATATGGAATTAGCGAGGAAGTCTCTGGAAAAGACAAAACGCAACTGCTTGCGGGCGGAAAAGATTCTTGCGAGCATGGTTGGGCTTGCCAACGGACAAGCCCAGGAGAAGGAATCATGCAGTCTGAAAGAACTGGTGGACGAAATATTTACGTGTCTTTGCCGTGATTTTTCCAAGGACAAAATCAAAGTTACTGTAGAGGTAAATGAGGCTCTTACGATCCGGGCAGTTCCGGTTCAGATTCAGCAGGTGCTGATGAACCTGATTTTCAATGCGCGTGATGCGATGGCTGAATCAGGAGGCAGCCTGACAATAAGAGGCGGGGAGACGGACAGTTCCGTCTGGATCGAGGTGTGCGACACGGGCAGTGGGATTGACAGGGAAACAATGCCCCATATTTTTGAAGCATTTTTCACAACGAAAGGCAAGACAGAACGTTCCGGCAGGAGCGGTTCAGGGCTGGGGCTGGCTTTCTGCAAAGACATAGTTGAGGCTCATCACGGCAGTATATCGGTACGGAGCAAGCCCGGCAAAGGGGCGGTGTTTAGAATAATCCTGCCCAAGCAGGACTGAGGTTTATATCGCGGTGGTTTTTCCATCCGAATACATCTGGTATATATGTTCCCTAGTGCTGCTGATTTGCGGTTCAGCGTTTTTTTCGGGGGCGGAGACGGCATTTTTTAATCTCAGCCGCAGACAGATCAGCAGTCTTTCGCAGTCGAAACACCGTGTTCAGAAAATGACAGCCAAACTGGCGGAGGCTCCGAAGAAGCTGCTGACGTGTCTGCTGCTGGGGAATATGGGAGTCAATGTTCTTTATTTTTCCACTTCAAGTGTTCTGGCGTTCAAGGTGGGTGGTAATACAGGGCGCGGCTGGGGGGTGGGCACAGCGTTTTTATGTTTTTTAATTCTTGTAATGTTTGGAGAAATTGTTCCCAAGTCGATGGCTTACCTTAACAGCTATAAAGGCAGCATCCTGGCAACGGTTCCGTGCTATGTGTGCGTACAGGTTCTGGGGCCGATACAGGCAGTTTTCAACTTTCTTATTGCCGAGCCTGTTGTGCGCGTTCTTCTCGGGCCCAGGCGTCATGCCGAAGCAATTACCATCAATCAACTAAAAATGGTGATCGAATCAAGCAGGCATCGGGGGCTGATAAGCAGTGATGAAACACAACTGCTTGGGGAGATTATCGAGCTGGGTTTTTTGAAGGTCCGGCACATAATGTGTCCCCGGGTGGATATGGCAGCGTGTAATCTGAATTCTTCGGCTGGCGAGATCAAGAATCTGCTAAGGGACCACAACATGACGAAGATATTTGCTTATGTCGGCTCGATCGATAATATAGTCGGAACGATCAGACTCAACTCGATACTTCTTAATCCGGAAAAGGCGGTGAAGGAGCTTCTTGAGCCGGTGCATTTTGTGCCGGAACAAAAGACGGTGGAATCACTTCTGGTTTTTTTCCGGACGCGGCGTGTTGATGCAGCAGTGGTGGTGGACGAATATGGCGGGATTGCGGGGGCAGTGGATATTGAGCGGGTGGTACAGGAGCTGCTTGGCCCGAGCGAGATACCGGCAGGTATAGAACCCATTCAACAGGTTGGGCCACTGACATACCGGCTTGCAGGGAACCTGCCGATTCACGAATGGGCCGACGCCTTTGGAGTAGAGCCATCCCAGAGCAGGCTGACGACGATAGGAGGGCTTGCAACAGCGCTTCTGGGTAAGGTGCCTCACAGCGGCGACGTTGCGTATCTGAAGAATCTGAAGTTTACCGTTGAGAAGGTCAGAAAGTACCGGATTGAAAGTCTGATCCTTTCACTTGAGACGGAGGAAGCAAAACAGTGATTGGCTATATTCTGGTTTTGTCGGTAGTTTTGTCTGTGGTGCTGTCCGGTTTCTTTGCTGGCAGTGAAACAGGGATATATCGGCTGAGCGCATTTCGGCTTCGTTTAGGTATGGACCAGAAGCGGCCGTTCTATTCGATACTTAACAGGATGATGGGCGACCGTGAAGGGCTGATCCTTTCAACTCTGGTCGGAACAAACCTGACGCATTACCTTGCCACGAGTGCGGTTACCTACCTGTTTCTGCGTCGGGGAGCAGGAGAACAGGCGGCTGAGTTATCTGCAACGGCGGTGATGACACCGATACTGTTCGTACTGGCTGAACTGATACCGAAGAATATTTATTTTCACCGTGCGGACGTTCTGATGCCTTATCTATCGGTGGTGTTATGGTCATTTCACAGGATATTGCGCTGGTCGGGAGTAATCGGCCTGTTGAAGCTGATCTCTGATGTGGTATCGAAACTTGCGGGTCTGGAGCCTGCCAGGGAGCATTACCTTGAGGCAGCCGGTGAGCGGCGAATACAGCAGGTGCTGCTGGACAGCTTCGAGGAGGGGATTGTAAGCGCTGTACAAAGCGACCTGCTGAACAGGCTGATGCGTATTTCCAGACTGCATATCCGAACGGTGATGACAGGAATCAGCAGAGTGCAAATGCTTGAGGCGGAGACAGATCGATCGAGTCTTGCGAAAATATTCGCATCAAAACCCTTCACTCATATGCCGGTTTACCGCGATCGCCGGAATAATATCATCGGGTTCGTGAATATTTATGAAGCGCTGTGCAGTGAGAGAGATTTTGCAGACCTTACAGAATTTGTACGTCCAATCGGCACGGTCTTTGCGGGCACAACGGTGATTGACGGGATAAATCAGATGAAGAAGGCTGGGCAGAAAATCGCGATGGTGACGGCTGGGCCGAGGCACGGCAGAGAGGCTGAGATCGGAATTGTTACAATGAAGGACCTTGTCGAAGAGCTGACGGGTGAGTTGAGCGACTGAGGACAGCGTTGTGCCGGGCGGTGAAGGGGGTGAATCTATCGAAAGACAAGTGACTTAATCTTTGTTTTGCATGAAGAGGGATTGTACTACAGCGTTTATTGCTGTTCGGGGCATGTGGTTAGCGTTATTGGCGATGATGGAGAAAATGTATTGGCCGTTGGGGGTGTCACATATTCCGGAGAATGAACGGACAGCGTCTATGTAGCCGGTCTTGCCACGAATATTTCCTTTGAATTGGATTTCTGTAAAGTATCTTCGAATTGTGCCGTCGAGCCCCCCTACCGCGAGTGACCGGTTGTATATGGGCCAATCGGGGCTTTTATAAAGGTGGTAGAGGACGGTCGTGATTGTGTTGGCACTGAGGCAATTAGTCCTGCTGAGTCCGCTGCCGTCGTCGATATTGAATTGCGCGGGGTCGATACCAAGATTTTTGAGGTAATCGGCCAGCAGAGATGTGCCGAGTGTCCATGAGCCTTCGCCATGGTCAACATCCTCCTTGGCAGCTATGATTTTGACGAGGCACTCTGCTGCGAGGCCGAAACTGTCCTTGTTGCATCTTTCAAGTACGAGAGCTATGGGGGTCTTATGTTCAACAAGAATATCGAGATCAGCTGGTTGATTCACTTTTCTGCCTGTGAGCTTTCCCCGAAGGATGAAGCCTTCGCTGCGAAGTTTTTCAGCGAGCAGGAAGCCGAAAAATGCGGCAGGTCTTTCTATTGCCACGTCAAATGAGGCGGCCTGATTACAGCGGCCTTTGATGGTGATATGATTCGGTTTAGAATTTCTGTATGCACCGATCTGTGTCTGTCCGCCTGAGACAGCAACTACCTTATTTATCAGGGTGACATAGCCTGCCGAGGGGGTGATGGTGAGGTTAACTTTGCGGGGTGTTTTTTGCGCAGTAATGTTTATGCAATTTCCGTTGTAGTTTAGTCCGCTGATTTCGCAGGCATAAGGCCGGTTTAGCTGGTCCTTCGGCCAATTGGGGTGGACTCGCTGGTCATCAAGTATTGCAGCATCGATGATGATGTCCTGAATTTCCGTAATGTGCCTTTCGCGAAGGGCTTTTATTATCCGGTCGAACAACCAACCTTGTGTGCGGCCGGCATCGATGTCGGTTTTTTCATCGCCGAGGAGAGGATCTGCCCCCCCTACCACTACGAGGGACTTTCCGAGAAGAGCTACGGAGGTCTTGAATTCATAATCGGGTCCCAGATACTTGAGCGCGGCTGCTGAGCTAATAATTTTCATATTCGAAGCCGGGATCAGGGGCTGGTCGGGCTGATAGCTATAGACGGTTGCGCCCGTCCGGCAGTCGATGATTTTAATGCTTAACCGGACATTTTTTGCCAGATAAGGCTGAATAACAGCCTCAACACTTTGTCCGATGTTATCGGAGGCGCTACAGGCCAGAAAAGAGAGGCAAAAAACAAAAAACAGGACAGCCGAAGTATTACGATCCATTCTCATGCAGTACTATTTAGCAAAAAAAGGATAACAATTCAAGGAGATGAGTCTTTGTTCTTGAATAATAAATGCCGGCATGCATAATTTATTGTATATGTATCAGGGATAAATTATGAGAATAGCTTATTTTGACTGCTTTGCAGGTGCGGGTGGGGATATGATTGTCGCATCAATGCTCGATGCCGGTCTGGATGCGGAGTATCTGCGCAGCGAACTTGGCAAACTGGGCATTGAAGGTTTGTGCGTGAAGATTGAGCGTACAATTCGCTGCGGGTTATCGGCGACATTTTTTGAGCCTTACGCACCAGATCAGCAAAAGCAGCGCAACCTTGCCGATATTACGAAGCTCATACAGGACAGCGGGATAAGTGAAAAGGCAAAGGCGAAGGCAATTAAGATATTCAACAATCTTGCGCTGGCGGAAGGGAAGGTTCACGGCAAAAACCCTGCAGAGATACACTTTCACGAGTTAGGCGCGATAGATTCGATTGTCGATATTATCTCGGCGTGTATTGGTCTGGAGGGCCTGGGGATCGAGGAGGTTTACTGCTCAGCACTTCCGCTAGGGAGCGGCACAATCAAAACCGCTCACGGACAGATGCCATTGCCAGCGCCTGCGACGGCAGCGTTACTTAAAAATGTGCCGGTCAAGGCCGGGTCTGATGAGGGTGAACTTGTTACCCCTACGGCTGCAGCGGTTCTGACTACTGTTACTAAAAGCTTCCGCAGCCTGCCTTCGATGGTTATTGAGGCTGTGGGATACGGAGCAGGCACAAGGGATTCCGCAAGATTTCCCAATGTTACGCGGCTGATCACAGGCAGAGCCGCCAACGGGAACAGAGCCGATACGGATACAATCTGCCTGCTTGAGGCAAATTCCGATGACAGTACCGGCGAGCAGATCGGGCTGCTTGTCGATAAGCTGCTGGAGGTTGGAGCGCTGGATGTCTTTTGTATACCCTGTTATATGAAACATAACCGCCCTGCTGTTCAGATGTGCGTGATGTGCAGTATCGAGGATGCCGATATGATGGAAAGAATGGTTTTTGAAAGCGGGGTAACATTTGGAATCAGAAAGCAGTTTATAGAGCGGAAAAAACTTTCCCGGGAGTTTAAGGAGGTTGAAACAGAGTTTGGGCCGATCCGTGTCAAGGTCGGCTCATTAAAGGAGAAGATCGTAACAGCCAAACCTGAATTTTTCGACTGCGCCGAGGCGGCGGAGCGTCATAAAACAACGGTTCAGCAGGTAATTTCCGCAGCGAAAGCCGCTTTTGGAAAGATGGCGAAGGATGGCCTTTAACTACTTAAATAACAAGTAGTTATATAAGACAGAGAGGCCTTGGAGCGATCCGGCAGCATGAAGGAGGGGTTTTGTTATCTGATGGTCATAAGTCTTTTGTTTGTAAGGTATTATAAAAATCTAACAATTTCTAAACTTCTGTTTTGACAATTGTAACCTGCCCTGCTATACTTTTCAGGCGACATCGATGAAGTCAGACAATTCAGTTTGGTACAGATTCAGTAAACTTTGCGGCTTTTTTAGCCGTGGCGTACTTCCGGAGTATCAGTGGATGAATATTCCGGAAGTTTTTTTGCGCAAGGCGGGTGATCAGAGGTTCATTGCGGTGGACATAACAGCGGTATAAACGGTATAAAGGGTCTTCGATGGGACGCAGATGTATATTTACGGCTAAAGTTTGCTGGAACAAAATGATCGGGCAACGATTCTATCGCCTGCGGCTGGAGGTTTGCGGGGAGGGTGCGGCAGCGTTTGCAAATGCAATGCCGGGGCAATTTGTGGAGATCGACGCTTCAAACCTGCGTCTGCCCGCCCTATCGAACATACCAGAGCAATTACAGGATACAGCACAGAGACACATTATATTGCGCAGGCCCTTCAGTTTTGCTGATATTGAAGTTCCTGACGATAGTCATGCTGTCATTGAGATTGTCTACTGTGTGCTTGGGCCGGCTACGATGCGAATGACGACTCTTGAGAGGGACGATCAGTTAAGCGTGATCGGGCCGCTTGGCAACGGGTTTAAGGTTTCAGAGAACAGCAAAGCAGCAATTCTGGTTGCCGGAGGGATGGGGGCAGCGCCACTACAGTATCTGGCAAAACACATAAAAGGCAACTACCCGACGATGGAAGTGATAGTAATGGCAGGTGCCCGCAATCGAAGAGAGCTTCCCTTCAGTTTGAGGACAGAGTCAATCAGGGCGGAGGCAGGTGAGTGGCTTGATGAGTTTGCCAGATACGGTGTTGAGTCGATTGTCGCGACCGATGACGGTTCGGCAGGATTTGCAGGTTTTGTAACCGAGGCGCTGGAGCGATGGCTTGATAATTGTCCTTACAGGGCAGAAGAAATGATGATATTTGCCTGCGGGCCTGAACCGATGCTGGCGCAAAGCGCGCGTATAGCTTCGAAATCGAATATTCCGTGCCAAGTAAGTATGGAGAGGATGATGGGCTGCGGGTTTGGAGTGTGCCAAAGCTGTGTCGTAGCCTGCCGGGCCGACGGCGGGGATGAAAGCTGTTACAAGCTGTGCTGCGAGGATGGTCCGGTTTTTGATAGCAGAGAAGTGATATTCAGAGTATAGAGGCAGGATTGTGCCTAAAGAAGCAGATATATCAATAGACTTTGCCGGTTTGAGGCTGGTAAATCCGGTTTTCAGCGCTTCGGGGACGTGCGGGTACGCGGATGAACTGGCAGATTTCATGGACCCTTGTTCAATCGGCGGTTTTATCACCAAGAGCATTACGTTGAAGCCTCGTAAGGGAAACGCTCCGCCTCGAATCATCGAAACGGATTCAGGGATGCTCAATGCGATAGGACTAGCCAATATCGGGGTTGAACGCTTCATTGCGGAGAAGCTGCCGATTATTGAACGGATGAGTCCAGCGGTGTTTGTAAATATCGCGGGCAGTGAAATTGACGAATACGTTGCTGCAGCAAAACGGCTTTGTGAGTACAAGTGTATCGCGGGTTTTGAGTTAAATATCAGTTGTCCAAATGTTAAAAAAGGCGGAATAACATTCGGGACAGAACCCAAGCAGATTGCCGAGATAACTTCCGCGGTGAAAAAAGCGGCAGGAGAAAAACTCCTGATGGTCAAATTAACGCCTTCGGTTACAGACATAGCGATTACAGCCGGCGCAGCAGTGGAAGCCGGCGCGGATGCCCTGAGCATGGTAAACACCTTTACAGCGATGGCAATAGATATCGAGACAAGAAGGCCTGTTCTTGCCAATCGCACGGGCGGGCTGTCGGGTCCGGCAATAAAACCTGTGGCTGTATATATGGTAAATAAAGTGTATAATGAGGTAGCGCGGCCAGCAAAGGTGCCGATACTGGGTATGGGCGGGATAAGGACCGCGTCGGATGCGATTGAATTTATTATTGCAGGCGCTACCGCTGTTGCGGTGGGGACGGCGACTTTTGCGGACCCACGTGTGTGTGCGCAGATCGCAGAGGGTATCAGGAGATACTGCTGCGGACATGGAATAAAAAATATTGAGCAACTGAAAGGGTCTCTTGAGTAAAGCTGATTCAGCGGGATAGAAAATGCAGAGGTTGAAATTATTGACAGAGTATTTTCCGATGGCTGTATTTACCGGCAGGGCTGTGGTTTTTATCAGTGAGGACTGGCGGGTGGAGCTGACCGAACACCAGAATCCGAACTATGGTCAGAATCCGTCGAATGTGCCGATCATACGTGTTCGAATATTCAAAAAAGCTCTCAGTGGGGAGCTTATCCCCGGTCATTTCGAGGATTTTCAGATCGAATCTATCGGTGAGACAGCAGGCCAGATAGAAAGATACATACAGTATGCAGTAGGCAGAAACATCAGGGAAGAGGGGATGGGATAGCATGTCAGCAGTGATGAGGGTCGATGCCAGAGCTGGAAATTGACACAATCAAGGGAGGGATTGTCTTTGGCGTCAAGGTAGTCCCGGGCAGCAGCAGAACCGTTGTTTCCGGGCTGCTTGGCAAAAGGCTAAAGATAAAAGTAGCGGCGGCAGCAGAAAAGGGCAAAGCCAATCAGTGTCTAGTGGAATTTCTGGCGGCCAAGGCGCAGGTGAGAAAAAATGCAGTTTCGATAACCAGCGGTCAAACCGGCATGACCAAGACGATACGAATCACGGGCCTGTCGAGGGAACAATTACTGGAACGACTTGAGCTTGCATAGCGGTTAGATGGGATGACAACAGAACTTGTTCAAAGCCGGGCAGCAGAGGATGCAAGAAGCGAGACATCGATAGCTTATATGATGAAACTAGCAGCACCGATGATCGTGACGAACATCTCTTTTACCGTTATGCAATTTGTCGACCGGCTGATGGTTTCGCGACTGGGGACAGACGCCCTAGCGGCGGTACTGCCGGCAGGATTTTTGTGCTTTGTGCCGGGCAGCTTTGCGATAGGGGTCAGCACGAGCATCAATACCTTTGTCAGCCAGAGCCTGGGAAGAGGCAATCTGCGTGACTGCTCATCGTATTGCTGGCAGGCAATATACATGGGCATGGTCTATGCGATTATTACTGCCAGTGTGCTGTGGGTTTGGGCACCACATATATTCCATTTGATGGGCCATCCCGAACCTGTGATCGTCATGGAGGTAACGTATCTGAGGATACTGCTGTACAGCCAGATATGGACGGTTCTGATATGGAGCTGCAGCCAGTTCTTCATGGGTGTGCACAGGCCTGTGATAACCATGTACGCCTCGCTGGTCGGTCAGGTGATAAATGTTTTTGCCAATTATGTGCTCATTTTCGGTAAGTTCGGCGCCCCTGCGATGGGGATTGCCGGTGCAGGATGGGGGACGTTTATGGGTGTAGCAGCGGGCGCGGTGATACGCTTCATCGCGTTCCTGACTGGAGATACAAGCAAAAGGTTTCAGAGCCGTGCGTCACTGCGGATCGATTTTAGCAAAATGGGAGGGATTCTACGAGTCGGTATACCTGCTGGTATTGCAATGGCAGTAAATGTTTCTCTTTGGGGGATGTGTCTTTTCTGGCTTGTTGGGATGTTCGGCAAAGAATCACTGGCGGCAACTTCGGCGGTCTTTGCCTGTGTCAACGTATCAGTGATGCCTATCGTGGGCATCAGCACCGCACTTACCGCAGCGGTCGGCAGATCCATCGGGATGGGGCACAAGGGCCTTGCAATGAAACAAACCAGCACCTCACTTCGTATAGCAGTAGTGTATATGGGTCTTGCGGGAGTGTGTTTCTTTTTCTTCAGAGAGCACCTTATGCATCTGTGGTCGGATGACCGACAGGTAATCGGCATCGGGATGAACCTGTTTATCTGTGCAGCGATATTCCAGATTTTTGATGCAGCGACAATTATTTATACCGGCGCACTGCGCGGGGCGGGAGACACTCGCTGGCTGGCGGCGATTAGTGCGTTCAGCTCAACAATAATACTGGGATTGGGAGGCTATTTTCTGGTACAATTGGCGCCGGAGTTTGGCGCTGTCGGGCCGTGGATTGCGTGCACGGCGAATGTTATATTCGTAGGTCTGGCCAACAGATGGCGGTTCAAGAGCATGCGCTGGGCACAAATAAATATTTTTCGGCCTGGTGAGGCAGGGATACCGCTGGAGATAGAGTCGGTGGTTGATTGAGAAACGTCATGAGAATTAGAATCATAACAGCCATTTTCCTTATTCCGGCCTGGTGCCTGTCGGCAGCATCGGCACAGTTAGCCAATGAAGATATCCGGGGGTTGTATGCGAAGGATATTGAGCAGGTTTTGCATCTTGACGAGGATCAGATTGATCTGGCAACAGCGGTGCTGCTGCTGTCGAAACAATATGACTCGGCTATCAATCTGCAGAAATACCGCAGCAGGATTGATGACATGGCGTTTGAGATTCTCGGTCGTCTTGAAACCGGGAAAATTCCCCACAATGAGTATGCGGTCTCTGTGATAAATAAGTACCTTTTCAAGGAATTGGACTTCAAGTCCGTCGATACTGCTGATGATCCGGAAGATTTGTTTCTTGACAGAGTAATCGACAGGAAACGCGGCTATTGCCTGAGTCTGTCAATTCTCTATCTATCAATAGCGGAGCGGATCGGTCTGTCTGTTTACGGTGTGGTTGTGCCGGGCCATTTTTTTGTCCGGTACGACGATGGGAAAACACGGTTTAACATAGAAAGCACTTCGACAGGAGTAAACCCGCCGGACGAGCATTACACAACAAAGTTCAAGGTTCCTGAAAACAATCCCGGCGGGATTTACATGATAAACCTGACAAAAAGGCAGACGATAGGGTGTTTCTGCAACAACCTTGGTAATATCTACCAGGAGCGCGGGAATATCGATTCGGCGCTAGTGGAACTGGAAAGAGCTGTTACTATCAATCCGACGCTGGCGATGGCTCATACGAATCTGGGCAATATATACCTCAAGAAAGACCTTATCGAGGAGGCAATCGAGGAGTATGAAACGGCGATGGAGATTAACCCTGCCGACGCCAAGACGCATAATAACCTGGGCAATGCCTATAAACGGCAGGACCGGCTGCTCAGCGCAAAGTTTCACTACAAAGAATCCATGGGGCTTGACCCGAATTTCATAGATCCTCTTAGAAATATCGCCGACCTTTATTGTGCAGAGGGGCTGTTCGGCCAGGCAATTATGAGTTTGAACGCGGCGCTTCAAATTGAGCCTAAAAATGCCGAAGTTTACGCCCAGATGGGAGATGTGTACCGGCAGAAACAGGATTACAACCAGGCGATAGTACATTATCAGACGGCACTTTTTATCAAGTCTGACCTGGCTGAGGCACAGTGCGGCCTGGGGTACGCTTTTTTGAAAAAGGACAGGCCCTATGATGCAATTGCGTCTTTTCAGCGGAGCATCAACTGCAAGGCTGATTACGCAGCGGCGTATTTCGGACTTGCTTCGGCTTACAACGGGATCAAGTCTATTGATGAGGAAATCCAGACATACGAAAAGCTTCTGGTTATTGCGCCCGATACGTTTGAGGCTATGCAGAACCTGGGCAATGCCTATATGGCCAAAGAGATGTTTGACGCCGCGATCGAGCAATATATCAAGGCCTTGTCGCTTCATGGGAAATCGGGTGAGATTTATTACAACCTGGGTGTTGCTTATGCCAACAAGAAGCTGTATACACAGGCGATAGCACAGTACGCCAAGGCTATCGAGATCAATCTTAACAACGCCCTTGCGCATAATGCCATCGCGATCAGTTATTATTATGTCGGCAAGTACGATCTGGCATGGAAGCATATTGAGATAGCCAAGAAGCTGGGATATGACGTTCCTGATGACCTTTATAAGGTCGTTTATGATAAGGTTCATTAGCCTTTCGGCAATGCAAAAACCTTTTTGAAGGAGATGACGATGCACCTCATCTACAAAATCATTGGTCTGATACTGTCGGTTATTGTTGTTGTGCTGCTGGCGGGAGTGGTTTTATTTTCGCTGTTCGGCAACCGCGCTCTGCGAGTCGGAATTGAAACGGCGGCAACAAAGGCGCTGAATGTCGGCGTCGATATTGACGATGTTGATCTATCGATTTTCAGGGGAAGATTTGAAATGGAAAACCTGGTTGTCGCCAATCCTCCCGGCTATGAGCATGATTCGCTGCTTACGCTGGGGAAAACTACGGTGGTTGCCGACATCAGGTCTCTTCTGAAGGACACAGTTCACATCAAAGACATAAAGCTCGACGGCATGACCGTTGTGATGGAACAAAAAGGCCTGACCAGCAATCTGCAGACGGTAATCGGCTCGATATCGAAGAAAAAATCCGCCAAGGAACCTGAACCGGCGGAGCCGGCAAAGCAACTGCATATCGACAATCTTGTGATAACCGGCGTTACGGTGAAGGTCAAACTGATCCCGATACCCGGCAAGATGGACACGATTTCCCTGAGCCTCAGTCCTATCCGAATGACCAACCTGGGAACAGATGAGCCGATCAATACCGCGGAACTGGCAGCGAAGATAATGGTTGCTGTGGCAACGGGTGTGGCTCAACAGGGAGCGGGCAAGCTGCCGGAAGAAATGATCGCTTCGATAAGTTCAGAGCTGAAAAAAATGGGGGTACTGTCCGAAGCAGTTCTCAATAAAAGCATGGAGGCGCTCAAAAGCGGCAAGGAGCTGGGAAGCGAGGCAATCGAAAAGGGAAAGGATATCGGCGAGGGCATCAAGAAGGGAATCGGAGAACTGTTTAAGAAGGAATAGCGTTTGAGATTTTATCGTGGGTAATTGCACTCCATAATTGAGGAATTGACATGAAAAAGTGCTTCACAATGATAATTGCAACGGGGATGGCGGTGCTGGCAGCATCTGAACCGGATATAACCGAAATGTCGCAGTTCTACGGTTTCGGTGAAATGGAGATTATAAAACTTGACTGGAATATTCACAACCTGCGGGTTGCCGATTTTAACGGGGATAAGCGTACCGATATTGCCGTTGCCAATAACTACAAGTCACGGATCGAAATACTGATTCAAAAGAGCACTGTGGGTCAGTCCGGGCAGACGGTTACTGTCGATTTGAATGATATTGACATAAATGAGCTTTCGCCTCCGAGCCGTTTTTCGAAACAGCCTCTGCCCGTCTCACAGAAGATCACCAGTCTTGTCTGCGGTGATCTTAACGGTGACGGAAAGGTTGACCTGGCATTTTATGGTGAGCCACGAGGTCTTTATGTCGTACTTCAGAAAGACGGGGAAGACAAAGGCAGTGGAGAAGACACACTGAGCTGGCATACCAGAGAGAAAATAGACATTGATGACGGGCTGCTGACCTCGGAGGCGCTTCAGTGCGCCGATCTGACAGGGGATGGTCTGGATGATTTGATTCTCGCGGCGCAGGACAGTGTTTATGTGATCGCCCAGGAGAAGGACGGTGAACTTTCTGAGCCTGTCCAATATTCCACAACTTCCAGGGTCATTCAGCTCAATGTAACTGATCTAAATGGCGACGGGCGGAAAGACCTTGTGCTTGTAACTGATGACGGCGAAAAGCCGCTTCATGTCCGGTTCGGCAGCAAGACAGGAGAACTCGGCCCGCAGGTGCAGTTTTTCATGGAGGCTCCTTACAAGGTTGTATTCTACGATTACGATCAATGCGGGGAAAGTGAGATACTGGCAGTGGACGCCAAGAGCGGAAGACTCAACTCATGTAAACTGGTAAACAAGGATAAAAAGGACTCCCATGATTATCCGGTTCTGTACTACCCGTTTGCTTCAGAAAAGGAAGGCAGGGCCAGAGACCTGGTTCTGGCGGATGTGGATGGTGATAAGCTTACTGACGTGGTCGTCAGCTCTCCGGGTGCTGCTGAGCTGATGCTCTATCGACAGAAGCACCAAACCGGGCTGGCAGAAGCGGTAAAATTTCCAGCTTTTGCGGGGATTTCCAGCATATCAGCAGCGGATATTGACGGAGACGGCAGAGAGGAAATTGCTGTTCTGAGTGTTAAGGAAAAAGTAATAGGCATCAGCAAATTCAGCAACAACAGGCTATGTTTTCCTGAGCCGCTGGATATTCGTGAAGAGCCGCTGGTGATGACGCTGGCGGATATCAACAACGACAGGAAAATCGACTGCTTGTATGCAGCTAAAGATGTCAACGAGGGCAGGGTGCTGAATGTCATTTATGACGTTGGTGCCGGCGTAAAATCCCTGCCTCAAAGACTCAGTAAGCTGGCGATTGAGTATAATCCCGAAGATATGAAGGTTCATGACGCAGACCAGGACGGCCTGGCGGATGTTTTAATTCTGGACAAGTATGAGGCACCGGTATTTATCCGTCAAAAGCAGCTCGGGGAATTCGAGGTAATTGATTCGGGCAGTTCCTATGGCAGCCTGATAAGTAATGCGCGGGCAGCATCAATTGCATTTGCGGATATTGACGGCAAAGGCGGCAATGAACTGCTGCTGGCACAGGATAACTTCGCCAGAGCACTTGTACTGAGCGAAGAGCAGAAATGGCGAATTGCAGATCAGTATAATGCACGAAATACGGAAAACTCGATAACCGCAGTTGGCGGCTTTGATCTTAACGCCGACGGCAAGGTTCAGATACTGCTGGCAGACGGTCAGAAAGGACAGTTGCAGATACTCGCTAGTGGTAAAGACCGGACCTACCGTTTTGACGAAAAGATTGACATTGGACGATGGAATATAAAGAAGATGTTTTTTGCGCCGTTGACGGGCGGTAAAAATGCGGACATTCTGCTCTTTGACAACGACAAGTTTGCTATTTTGTGCCTGAAAGACAGTGCACGGGAATACGGGCTGCTTGAACAGCAATTCAATTACGAGACGAAAATCAAGCAAGGGGTGTACGGCAACCTCGCTGCCGGGGACATCAACGGAGACGGCAAAACGGATATACTGATGGTCGAGTACAAGAATAATCACATGGAGATACTGGCAGTGGATGAGAAATTTCAGCCGATTCCCGCGATGCGTTTCAAGATATTCGAACAGAAAAGTTACAGACCTGATGAGACGGGCAGCAGATCTACTGTGGAACCGAGGGAGCTGCTGGTAGCTGATGTTACTGCGGACGGGAAAGATGATCTGGTAATGGTTATTCATGACCGGATAATCATTTATCCACAGGACTGACCCCCCTGCCGGACACAGTAATAAGAAATTCCTTCCGATATAGCGATGTTTCTGGTAAAAATATCGTCTATGTATACGTTATATCGGTGTGGAAATGAAATTGAAGCAGTAAAAACCAGGACATGTGAAAAGGCATGAAAATTATCAACAAAATTCGGAATTTTGATGTGAAGCTGACAGCACCGCCTGCGAAGGCGTATACGCTACGTGCGCTGATAATCAGCTCGCTGGCGGAAGGCAAAAGCATTATTCACTGTCCCCTGCTGGGTCAGGACCAGTTGAATGTCATTAAATGCCTTGAAAGTCTTGGCGCGAAGATAGAACTTCCCAATGACAGCCTGGTTGTTGAGGGCTGCGGCGGAAAATATGCACCTGCTGTCGAGGAACTGGACGTCTGCGAATCCGGGGTGGGTATGAACTTTCTTACATCGGCAGCGTGTCTTTGCAGCAAGCCTGTAGTTATTACAGGTTCCAAGAGAATCACCGAAAGGCCGATTTCTGAAGTGGTAAGCGGCCTGCGGCAGCTCGGCTGCCGGATAGAGTATCTGGGTAATGAGGGTTTTCCTCCTGTGAAGGTTTTTGGCGGCGGAATACGGGGAGGAAAAGCATCGATCCACGGACAGATGAGTTCGCAGTACTTCAGCTCGATAGTTATCTCGTCGCCATATGCCCAAAGTCCTGTTACACTGCAATGCCTTGACAACATGACGGAAAAACCTTACCTTGACATATCGCTGCAGATGATGTCGCGTTACGGGGTCGAGGTTCAGAACAACAACTACAAGGAAATCAGGATTCCCGTCGGCAAATACCATCCGCAGGAAATGACGATTGAAGGCGATTACAGCAGTGCATCGTTTTTCTTTCTCGCTGCAGCCGTAACCGGAGGGAAAGTAACGCTGACAGGTCTGAGGCGTGATACAAAACAGGGTGACAGAGCATTTCTCGATCTTCTTTCGAAGATGGGCTGTGAAATATCCCAAACCACTGAAGATGTTAGTGTTCAAGGCAGAGCACTGGCGGCGATCGAGGAGGATATGGGAGACATACCGGACCTTTTGCCCCCGATCGGGATTGCTGCGGCTTTTGCGAAGGGTACAAGCCGTTTTACCAACATCGGTCATCTGAGACACAAGGAAAGCGACCGCCCTGCTGTGATGGCTTCACAACTGAAGAGAATGGGGGTAGCGGCTTGCTGCGAAGAAGGTACGCTGACTGTTACCGGAACGAAAAAAATCTACGGCGGTGTAATTAACCCGCACAATGACCACCGCATCGCGATGAGCTTTGCCGCTGCGGGACTGATGGTGAGCGGAACAGCCATCGAGAACGAGATGTGTGTTACAAAATCGTTCCCTGATTTCTGGGAGAGATTCAGGGTATTCACAGAACAGGAAATCAGTTAACACATTGATGATTCAGGAGAGGCAAACAAAATGATAGGTTGTCATCTGGGGCGTTTTTTTCAGGTTACCGTCGCAGGCGGTTCATATCAGGACGGGTTATCCGCTATTATCCAGGGCCATCCGCCGGGAATGCTGATAACCGAGCAGGAGATATATGGTGATCTGCTTCTGCGGAAGCCCGGTGCAGATGAACTCAGTTCGCCGCGAAAGGAGCCTGACCTGCCGATAATTTACAGCGGAATAAACTCCGCGGATACGATCGAAGGCGCGGGCAACAAAGACCACACCAACGGAACGCCGCTTACGATTCTGATACCCAACCTCGACAGGCATTTCATTCACATCAAGCAGTACCAGGATACGAACCGTACGCCCCGGCCGGGGCACGCATCATATGCATCGTTTATTAAATACGGCCCGGATGATGATGCTATCGGTGCAGGTATATTCAGCGGCAGGTACACTTCCACAATCGTCGCAGCGGGATATGTAGCCAAGCGGGTTCTCAAGGCAGCGGGAATCGAGGTTTTCTCGTATGTAAAGGAACTAGCAGGGGTCAGTTGTCCTGCGGTTGAATCCGGAACAGCTTTTAGATACACTGAAAATTACAAGAAGATGCGCCGGGACTTAGATCCATTTTATCAGCAGATTTATGTAAGCGGACGGATCAACCGGGACATGCGTTTTCTTGAAAAGATGAAGGTCTTTGCCCAGATCGAGGGTGAAATTGATGCCATCCGCGGTCGTGCAGTGACGACAACTTCACAGCAGATACGCGAAAAGTACGGCGTTCATCCCATGCTGAACTGCCCTGATATAGCTGCTGCTGAGGCGATGGTCGATGCGTGTAAAAAAATCAGTTCAACGGGCGATTCGGCAGGCGGGCTGGTAGAGGTTGTAGTGATGGGTGTGCCGGTTGGACTGGGTGAGCCGGTTTTCCACAAGCTCGATGCCCAGCTTGGCATGATGCTCGGTATCGGAGCGGTAAAAGGAGTGGAAATCGGAGCGGGTTTTGCAGTAAAGAACATGACAGGGTATCAATGCAACGACCAGTTGCGCTGCAAGGCGGGTGAAGTTGTGTTCGAGTCAAACAACGCAGGAGGCATCACGGGGGGCTTGAGCAGCGGGCAGGATATTATCATCAGACTTGCCATCAAGCCAACCCCGACGATTGACAAACCACAGAAGACGATCGATAAATACACTCTGGAGAACAAACAACTTGCGGCAATCACGCGGCGGGACCCTACAGTCGCGGCAAGGGTCTGGCCGGTCGCGGAAAATTTCACCGCTATGATCATACTGGACAATCTTATCGCCCACTACGGCTACCAGAGACTCAGGAATGCATAGAAGAAAAACCCCGCAGACAGGGAATGCGGGGTTTTTTATTTCACTTCATTTTTGTCGGCCTGTTACGGCACATCACTTTGTACCGGATACCAGCTCGAGGGGGCTGTTATATTGTGATTCGGGGAGGTGTCGCGTACCCAGACTCTGAAGCGGGCGTCGACATAGGGCCCTCCGATCATAACAATATAGTAATTATCGGTCTGCCAGCCGCTGCTCAATCCGCCTATATTACACTCGAAACGGTATTCAACATCATACCTGTCGTCAACAGCAGCTTCGGCAGTCATTTCCGCGCTCCAATCGAACGAACCTGAACCTGGAACCAACCTTAGCTGAATAAGCCGGCTGGGATTCGGCGTCGGGGGTATCAGGTCAGGTTCTTCCCAGGTCGCAGCAGCACCTATTGGTGACCAGGCTGTTTCGTTGCGGTTGGTCGACAGATCACGAGCCATGACGCGATAAGTGTATGTTGTGCAGGGATCAAGGCCTATATCCGTATATGCAGCGTTGCTGCTCACCCAGTTATAGTCAACAACCCAGGTGCTTACATTGCAGTCACCAAGGCATCGTTCGAAGAGATACTCGACAGGGCTGATGTCATTGGCTTCTGTAGCCTCCATAGTAATCGCTTCATGCGAGATTGCTCCGGGCCAGATCGCCCAGGTCATAGGATCGGGAGTCGGCGGGTCGTTGTCTGTTGGAACGGGCGCGTTCATGTCACCTGCAATAACATAGCCGACGAAGGACCACCTGGTTTCGGCGCACCTGGCAGGGTCGATGACGCCATAGGCATCGGTTTTTACGTCGCGAGCTTTAACCCTGTAGCCATACTCCAGGTCTTTAGTGAGTCCGGTATCTATATAATCCGGGCGATACTGCCAATCGCTATCGTGGCAGTTGCCGTAGAAGCAATCGAAGTAGTACTGCACGGGATAGCCGCTGTTATCAACGGCTGTGGCTGCAAGCATACCTATCCTGGTATCATCCAAAGCCCTTGGTGGAACGTTCCACATCATCGGATCGGGCGTCGGAGGCGTCGATTCGACCTCGCCGTAGTTTATCGCAAACATCGCGTAGTCAATATTGTCAACCTCGCCATCCCGGTTCATGTCGGTACCGTGGCACCAGTCGGGAGTGGCGCAATCCTGCTCAAGCCAGTGGGTGTTGAATATGACCCAGTCAAGGAAGTCAACTCTTCCGTCAAAGTTGAAATCGCCGACAATATCTGCGCGGCGGACATAATGATAACCAATATCCAGCCTGCCTTTGTCAACCCTCAGATCGGTCCGGGTTGTGTGTTTGTACATGTCAAGATAGTTGGCATCGCCACTACCCTTATCAATGCAGGGACTGAAGACAGTCTGGTTCGGATCGCCGGTGTTCGGGTCGCTGAGGAAGTAATCACCCAAAGCATTGCTGACGAATCGCGGATTCCACAAAGATGTACCATGCAGATTGGTAATTTCGTCCCATATCAGGGTGCAGCCGGTAATCGGATCAATTCCATAAACCGCAACTGCGCCACCCTGAACGTCACTGTATGAAACACTGACCTCAGACGGCAGATGGATAGGTCCAAAGCCCGTACCCATAGCAATCTGAGCTCCCAGGCCAGCTGAATTGCTCCAGATAATGCTGTCCAGGACAGATGTGTAGGCAGCATAGGAGCAGAACAAGCCGCCGCCGTAGCCATTGACAAATCCCTCGCTGGTTACGATGTTATCAGCGATTGTACAACTGGATATAGCAGTTTCGCTGTACTGGTTCACCGAGATGCCGCCGCCGTCGCGGCCTGCTGTGTTATTCGCTATCAGGCAGTTATGCAGCATCACGTCGTTACCGTCATAGATGCACACGCCGCCGCCGGAAGCAAACGCCATGTTGTCTGTGATCTCGCAGTCGGCAACACGGGTATCAGTGTTAAACAGATAAAGCGCGCCACCCGATCCCGCATATGCAGGACCGTTGACTTCACCGGGGCCGTTGGCCTCGTTGTCGATAAAGCTGCTCATACCTATACGAGTCAGAGCTTCTGAGAGATATATTGCACCGCCGCGATAGGCAAAGTTGTCGATGAATTCACTGTCGTCGGCATAAAGCTCTGCCTGTTCGGCATATATCGCGCCGCCGATTGTGGCCTGGTTATCGCTGAATACACAGTTTATAAACCTTGGCGAGGCGCCAGCATCAAAGGCGACAGCTCCGCCGTAGCTTAAATATGGATCATCACTCAGAGCAACAGCAGCACCTTCGTGGTGGGTTGCGGGGCCGTTAATATCAGCGGTATTGTCGATAAAGTTGCAATCCGTGAACCTCGGGGAGCTTTGGGCTGCGCAGAATACCGCTCCTCCGAAACGATCTATTCTGTAGTAATTGTCAACCCAGTTGATCAGCATTGGTTCGCCGGTTTTTCCGCAGACTCCGCCATAGGCGATGTTACCCTGGAAGGTACAATCGATGAAGTTGGGTTCGCTGGCCCGATCGCAGTACACTCCGCCACCAAGGCCGCTGTACTTCCAGTACTCTTCGAACGGGCCGTAATCCCACCATGAGCCGTTCGGATCGCCCCATGCGCCGCCATGGCCTCCGTAAGGTCCTCCACCGGCATCGCCCCCCTTGCCGCCATCTGCGCCTTCTGCCCGGCAGTCTATTATCTTGCAGTTGATAAATGCTGGTTTACTGTTCGGACTTATATATACAGCACCGCCGTATGCCCTTCCTGGCCAGCCGCCGTCGCCACCGGGTTTTCCCGGACAACCTGCAGCCCCATTGGCGCCGTTACCCGGATTGACGCCAGTATTTCTGATGACACAGTTTCTTATCGTCGGAGATGCCGGCTGAGCCCACTCCCAGGAGGCAAGCAACCCTGCGTACCATGACCAGCCCCACGGCGAGCCGATCTGAAGAGCACCGCCGTATACCGATCCGGCATTATATCCATCAACACCACAGCCTGACGCATCAAGAGGATCAGGGGTAAAGTAAGAGAAATCTCTGAGTGTGAAACCATTTATAATCGTATCAGGCCCAACATTAGTAAACTCGATCCGTTCGCGAAGAATGGTTGAAGCAACAACACACGGGTCATCAGGATTTGTGCTGGTCAGGGTTATAGCCTTGCCGTCAATCTCGAATTGCAGGTCGCCTGAGGTATACTCACCCGGTGCAACTATAATCGTATCGCCGTCCATCGCCTCATCAATCGCGCGTTCGATGGAGGTGTAATCACCCGGAACATCGATATCACGCGGCTGACGATACTCAACGGTAACTATCCTGTCGGTGTGCATGATGAGCCTGTTGGTAAGCTTCGTGGAGCTATCGTCATCGGTGCCGGTCCATCGTTTTACAAGCCAGCCTGCATAGGGCTGCGCTCTGACTGTGACAACCGTACCTTTGAAATACTGATCGGGCCAGATCACAGGAGCTGGATCGAATGTTATCGTTCCATGCCCGCCAATTACATATGCGTTAAGCGAGACAAGCTCAACCTCATCGGTGTCATAATAGTGATAGCCCATATCGACCAAGCCAATGTCGCCGGTGCTGTAGCCAGGGTCGCCGTAGACCAGGCCGTCCCAGTTGCCTGTGCGCGTGGTGAACCTCTGCAGGGAGACACTACCTGCTGTAACGCTTCCGTTGTCCACCGCCTCGGACTGATTGATCTGGTCGGGCGGCTGGCTGAGGTAGTAGCTTCCCAGAGGCCCTGATGCAAAGAGCGGATCACTTGCCTTATGGCCGCCGATGGTGGCAGCATTGAGGGCAGCAAGTTCAGCGAGATTTGGCGAAGTCGGGTTGTTCGCATCATATGTCCGGAAATTTCTGGCCAGAGAAGCCTTGTAGAAATCACCATGATAATTCTGATAAAACAGCGAATGTCCCAGCGTTATCCTACCCGGAGTGCTTTCATAGACCGCGATTCTGTTGGACTGGTGGAAAATACAATCGGTGATTTGAGCAGAGGATGTCCAGTCGGTGAATATGGCGCCGCCGGTGCCGGTGATCTGTTCTATGCTGCTGTCGCTGAAAGTACAGTTACTTATTTTCGGATTCGAGGCAACATACGCGGCGATGGCACCACCGTTCTGAGTGGCGTAATTACCTGTAAACAAGCAGTTTTTAATTACCGGTGCTCCGTCACAATTGGTGAGGTAAATCGCACCGCCAACAGCCTGCAGGCCGGATGCCTCGTTGTTGTTTATGCTGCAATGCTGTATTGTGAGGGACGTATCGACGCAGGTCATTGCGCCGCCGTGACTATTATCACCGGTTGACTTATTGCCGCTGATATCACCGGTATCAAACATGACTGTGCTGTCTATAAAGTGCAAGGCCCCGGTCAGTTCAGCATGATTATTCATTACATAGCAGTCGTTAAATCCGACTGAGACATTTTTGAAATATACCGCTCCGCCGCGGGTCGCGTTGTTGTCGGCGATAGCGCAACTGTCGAGATTCAGTTCGAGTAAAGTCAGATTGGCATCGGCATGGACAGCTCCACCATAGCCGGCGGCTGCGTTACCATAGAAAGCGCATTCAACAAGCTCAACATCGCTGTCGGTATCCAAACCGCCGCCGTCAAGATCAGTTGAGTTTCTAGTGAAAACACAATTATTCAGAACAGCATTGGAATCAGGACCAATATAGACACCTCCACCCTCGTATGCAGCGCTGTTGCCAATAAAGCCGCAGTTTTCGAATACAGCATTAGTATCACCGGCACAGTATACGCCGCCGCCGAGGTTTTCAACAAAATTGCAATCGGTAATCGTAAGTGCCATGCTATTAACGTCACTGTAAATACCACCACCCTGATGGTAATACTCCGGATAAATCGGATACCCGCCCCATGCGAATGATTTGGGCGTTATGTGTCCATAGTATTGATCATATGCGCCATTACCGACAAACGTAGTGCCTGTGATATTGACAGTACAAATCCCGCTGTGCCAAATTCCACCGCCGAAGCCTGAGCCGAAGCTGAAACCATTCGGTGCATAGTTACCGAAAATGGGAGGGGTTATGGCAGGGCCCAATCCCCGGCGCCCACCGATGCCGGCAAGGCCGCCTGTCGCCTTGTTTTCGTTAAAGATGCAGTTGGTGATCCTTGGGCAGGCCTTTGGCGCATAATAAACAGCACCGCCATAGCCATAGCCGAGACCGTCACCACCATTGCCGCCGCGGCCTTCAGTACCGGTAAGACCCAGTTCCAGCGGGCTTCCGCCCCATCCGCCATTACCGCCTGCGCCACCGCTGGCGCGGTTCTCGATGAAGGTGCATTCGCTGATAACCGGGCTGCAGTTAACATCGCAGAAGATTCCACCGCCGAAGCCATCGCCGAGTCCGTCGCCGCCGCGTCCGCCTGGGAGTCCGTTGTTACTGGCGTCAATCCAAGTGATACCGCCGCCGCCATGGCCACCCTGAGCGCCGGTAACGACGCAATTCTTGATTACGCACTTGATAATCGAGGGACTGCTGTTGTTTGTGATGTATATACCGCCGCCATAGGCGTCACCAACCACCTCGACACCGTTCATATCGTTGACATCGATGTTTCCATTGGGATCAATATTTTCATCGCCGCCGTACTCACCGCAGACATAGCCGTTCATTATAGTAAGGCCGAGCAGGACGGTATTGGCGTCTTCGCCGCTTTGGAAGATAAACGCGCGGTGGTTGTCAATCTCGGTGCCGGCGCAGTCGATTACCGTCGAGGCTACGATGTTCGGCTCGTTGGGGTTCATGCCTGTTATTGTGATCGACTTACCTTCCAGGTCGATATCCACATTATCCTGGCCGGTGTAAACACCGGGCATGATCCAAACGGTATCTCCGAAGCTGGCTGCATTGACGCCTTCGCCAATGGTCTCATATTCCTGGCCCGGTCCAACGGTAATAGGACCTGCCACATAGAACTCAACGCGGACGGTCTTGTCGGTATCCATTGTCACTTCGTTTGTAACAGCGCCCCAGGCAGGCTGCCTGTCCGTGCCGTACCATCTCTTGAGCCTATAACCCGGCGCGGCGGTTGCGGAAAGCTTAACCACCATGTCCTGCAGAAATACCCCGTTGTGATCATCGGGCGGATCGGTTGTGACGGTTCCCTGCCCGATGATTTCAATCGTCAGCCTGCGTGAAACCTTGACAAAGTCAATCGTGACGGTCTTATCCATGTCCATAAGCGCAACGTTGGTGCTGTTGACATTGTTAGGCTCAGGCAGACGGTCCCTGATTGTGCCGGCCCAGCGGGTCTGGAAACCGTACGGCGGAGGAGGAATAACGCTTATCGGCACCATCGTGTATATGTTGTACAAGCCGTCGTTGGGGTCAAAAGGATCAATATCCGGAATAACGTTCGGCTCATAGTTCGGCAGAATATTTGCATCCACATGAAGCTCGATCGTCAGCCTGTATTTCGGCAGGTCGAACAGCGGCTGATGATGATAACCAAGGTCCACATAATTTACGTCAAGCTGGCCATCGGTTCGGGTCGTATACGTTGCCAGGTTGATGTCCACAGCAAGGTCGCGTCCCATATCGATGCAGTTGCTGTCATACAACTGGCCTGCATCTATATGACTGAGGTAATAAGGCCCGACAAAACAGGGGTCGTCATCGATAATATGACTGCCCGGAGCCCAGCCGGTGTTCGGGTCCCAGTTGATGACACAGTTCGGCTCAACATGAATCGGCTCAGAAGTCTTGAGCAGGGTGATTGCTGCGCCGAGATTCACACGGGGCTTTGTTATATCAACCTTGGTATCCGTTACCGGATCGCCTGTCAGAATGAGGAGGTTTCTGGCCGCATCAGGTGAAAGATATACACCCATCTCCTGGTAAGCAGCAGACTGAAGGTCAAGAACAGCGCCTGCCGCAAAGGGACATGCCGAGGATGTTCCATTGAAATTAGGCCAGTAATCGCCGGAGGCATAGCCGGCGGGTCCTGCAATATCCAGGGTATACATAGGATCAGCGGGCGCAAGAATATCGAGAATGTCGGCTGTATTCGAATAGTCTGTAACCATGTCGGTGGTATCATAAACAGCGCCAACTGATATGATATTGGACATTGCCGCGGGCCAACTTATGCCATCACCGGCAAAGCCGTCATTGCCTGAAGCAGCCAGGACAGCAATTCCTGCGTCAACAAGTTTTTGAACAGTCACGGCAGCAGCGGGAAATACCGCGTCGGCAAAAGCCGGATCATCGAAAGGAAAATAAGGTATCCCCCAACTGTTGCTGACCACCTTGAGCGGATAAGCGGCGTTATCATTACGATGTTTCAGGCACCAGTCCCAGGCGGCTATACCTGCATCGGTGTACATATCGCCATTTACATCGGAAATCCTCAATGCGTATATCCCGGCGTTATATGCCACGCCGCCGATGTAATCCTGGAATTTATACAGTTGACCCGCCGCGATACCGGCACAGGCGGTGCCATGAGCTTCATACGGCGGGTAAGGTTCACCCGGCATCGGGTCGTTATCGTCATTGCCGAAGTCGTAGCCCCCGATAACCTTATTATTGGGGAAGCCGCCGCCGCCCAGCCGGGGGTGAGTATAATCAACACCTGTATCAACTATTGCGATTGCCAGCCCCTGGCCGTTATATGTAGTGCGGGCAATAAGCGCATTGGCGAGTGGAATCGCCTGAGCTAACATCGGATGAACCTCTCTAACAGGTTCCACATACGCCACAGCGGGATTTGCCAGGAGCGAGGCCAGGCCGGCCTGAGTGACCTCACCGGAAAATACCGCGGAATTTTCCAACTGATGCCGCACGGTAAATTGTGCCGGACTGAGGGTTGAAAGCACTGAAGCCTGCAGGTCCGCCACATCCTGTCGCATAACACTGACAGAGGATGCCGAAGCCCAGTTGACCATCGTCGAACTATACGGCTGAACAAGTGTTGCAATAACCTTGACCCATTGTGCGCCCGCGTTGAACTGATCGTATATCGTATCGCCGTCAATCAGAACGGCGGTGCCTGTGGGGCGGGGAAGAGTACTACCGATGCCCGGCAGGAGGGAGTTAAAGTCCAGTCCCTTCTGCATATCCACATCACTGTGAGTAATACTGAGTTTGGAAGGTATCGAGAAATACTCATTACCGTTATCAAGCGCAATCTGCGAACCGTAGATACCGTTGTTGCCCCAGATAATTGAATTGATGATTTCGTTATCACTGCCGTATGCGGCGAAAAAGCCGCCGCCGTAGGAATCAAGGCCATATACCCTGTTGTCAGCAATTGTGCAGTTCTCAATATTCGGTTTGGCGTACCAGTTGGAGGAAATTCCGCCGCCGTCAACGTGGGCAGTGTTTTTGGTGACGAGACAATTTTTCAGGGTAATTGCGCCATCGAGCGGTGTAAGCGCATCACCGCTGAGATAGATGCCGCCGCCGGAGCCGATACTGCGGTTGCCTGTTACGGTGCAGTCGGAAATCACCGCATCGGATGAGGCGCTGTAAAGGCCGCCGCCAAAACCATAAATTCTGTTAGGCTCGTTGAAGTTAGAGTCTGCAATGTTGTCGCTGAAGATACAGCCTGTGATTTTGATAGTGCTGCGGACAGAATACATACCGCCGCCGAGAAAGGCACTATTTTCACCGAAGTTGCTATCAACAATGTTTATATCACTGACCGATATTGCCCTGACTCCACCACCTACAGGAGCAAAGTTGCCGATGAAATTGCAGTCATTGACCTCGACAAATGTTGTTGCCGGCGGGAGATTCCTGCCGTCAAAGCACATACCGCCGCCATAGCCTGTATACTCATCGCCTGTAAACAACTCGTTCGGATCGTGGGTAGTCTGGTTATTCATTGTTCTGCAGCGTATAAAACGCCCGGTTGAAGCGGGGCCTGTATAGATACCTCCTCCGGCACTGGGAATTCTATAGTTCTTTCGAGGCGGCGCCTGGCGACCGAAAGCGGGCCAGCCGCCCTGGCCGCTGATGCTGCCCTGAACATGGCTGTCTGTGATATTGCAATCGGTAAATATTGCCGCTGAGCCCCAGGTGCAGGCGAGACTTCCTCCGTGTGCGGTGAAATTATCCGGATGGAGCTGATTCTGGGGGCTTCCCACATAGCTATCGGTAACTTCAACGAGTCCGCCCACCCCGCCGCGGAAATTCGTGTTGTTTATCCCTGCAACGCCGTTGCCGCCGTCTCCTCCTCTACCAGCGGTGCAGCGATTATTAATAAAGCTGCAGCTTGTGAAATTTACGCTGGAGAAGAAATCACAGTATACAGCGCCTCCTTCACTGGGGCCCGGCACGCCGGCATCGCCACCTCTGCCGTCGCCGCCAAATGCAGGATCGGCGCCGGCGCCTCCGTTTGCTCCGTTACCACCATCACCGCTTATCGTATTACAATCCCGGAAAACACAATTTATGAATGTCGGGTTTGTCACTATATCGCAGAAGACCGCACCTCCCTGGGCGCTACCCGCTGAGCCGCCATCGCCGCCGCGTCCGCCTGCTGTGTTGGGATCGTTCGGATCAATGGGGCTGCTTGCGGTGAGGCCAAGTCCGCCATCAGCCGCATCGCCAGAAATGGCATAACAGCCGTCAAAAACGCAGTTGCGGATGACGGGACTTCCCCAGTTTATATACATGCCTCCTCCGCCGACATTACCGGAATTGCCGCCTTTGCCTCCCGAGGACTTGGAAGGCACGTTACACGGATCGGTGCTGAGAGCGCCGGGATTACCTGCGGAAGGAAGGCCTGATTCGACACCACAATTGCGTATTATACAATTTGTAATTAGATGATTGCCGTTGACCCCGATGCCCGCACCGAACATCGCGCTGGAATTTAGACCGTCTGAGCCGGGGTTGATAGGCGCCAGACGATTTATCGATCTGCGAAAGGCGTTGGCAATGGTAAGGTTATTTAATGTTACCTGGCCGGAGCCGCCTGCACCATTCAAAACAAATCCAAACTCCTGCTGCCCGCTGGGATCGATAACCACCTGGTTCGGATTGCCAACACCGCTGATAGTAATATTCTGATTTACAAAAAATCCTGTGCCGGTGTAATAGCCGGGACTTATAAGAATTGTATCCCCATTGACCGCAAGATTCAGAGCGTCCTGAATACTCAGGTAATCATGCTCGCCTGGCACATGATATGTGATGTTGAGGTCAGGCTCAAACAACACTGTAACAATTACGTTGGCTGTTACGGTAACTGTGTTGACGTTCATGTTCCAGCCGGGCACATCATCGGTGTTGGTCCATGAAGCCACACGATAGCCCGGAGCAGGATAAGCAGTTATCGTTACAACCGTGCCGTCAAAAACTGTAATCCTTCGAATACTGACATTTCCGTTTGCGCCGGGTGTAACTGTCAGGGTGTACCTTGGAATCTGTTCAAACTCAACGGTAACGCTGCGGTTCATGTTCATCATGGCGCGGTATGTATTCGGATCATTCGGATCCAGGTACGGCGCAGCGTTGCTGTCGACCCATTCTTTTACCCTTATATTCGGATCAGCCGGATAGGCTGTAAGCTCAACCACTCTGTAATGCGGATACGGCTGAGGCGTTGGATGATTGGGATCAATATCACCTGCTGCGCCAGCAGCTACCACCGCTGTGGTCAGATCGTAATTGGGTACATTAGCATCTATTGCGACCTTATGGTGATAGCCGATATCGACCCGTCCCGCGTCCGGTGCATAATTCGAATCTGTAACCGCCTTATAATTGGGATCTCCCGTATCCAGAGTGGACAGGGGATCACCGGCGTCGATACAATCACTATAGATAAGCTGCTGGGAGATATTGCTCAGGAAATAAGGCCCTACCGACAACAACGGATCGATAACAAGATTGGGCTCTGTAAAAATGTTTCCCTGGCCGATATCGCCGTCCTGAATACACGAATACCTGGCCATACCATCGCAGTTAAAAAGCTCATCACCGTTATTCCAGAGAATTGAATTGACAATCACGGCGGTGCTGTTGTCGTCGCTTCTGTAAATACCGCCGAAGTTGTTCAGGCCGATATTATCAATTATCGTACAATTTCGAATTTCAGGATTTGCATTGAACAGATAAATCGAACCAACATCGGCGGTTGTGTTTTTGGCGATGGCACAACTTTTCAGAATAGCCGATGAGTCGAAGCAGCATACGGCACCACCGCCTTGAGAGGAAGTATTCTCCGCGATTACACTGAAACTAATGGCTGCAGTATCAACTTCGCAATTAACTCCCCCGCCGTAACTGGCAAGATTATGAGTGATGCGACAGTCCGTTACGACAGCCGATGAGAAAAACAGATCAATACCGCCGCCGTAGAAGCTTGCCGTATTGCCTGCGCCAGGTAGACCTATGGTACAATTTAAAATGGTCGGTGAAGAATTATCACATTCAATACCGCCGCCGAAGTCAGCAAGACCATTGATGATGGTAAAACCGTCAACAACTGAGCTATGTCCTTCACCGCTGTGAAAATAGAATCCCCTTCCCTGCCCGTTGCAATCGATTATACAATTCTCCGGCCCGTTCTGACTACGAACCACAACAGCTTTACCCTGAAAATCAAGATCAAAGTTACCGGTTCCGCTGTAATTACCATCCGCAACCAGAACCATATCACCGTTGCCTGCACGGTCAATGCCATCCTGAATTGTCAGGATAGGAGGCACCTCACCAAGGTCCGGCACATGATATGTCAGTCCTGCTGTAAAACCTGTAGACGATAAAAATATCAGAGCGAAAATAATCCGCTTCATCCTAAGCCTCCAAATGTTATCGAAGTGTCCGAATTCCGAAGCGTTTCTAATCATAACATATCCTGAAGAAATCATAGCACAAAATCAAAACGTTTATAATGCTATTTCAAAAACTCAAATGCCTTTTGGATTATCCGGCGTTTTTTCCCTGAAAACTTTTGATAAATTCACTCCGGATAAGTAAGTCCGCCGGCATTACTGCCTGAGCATCGGGAAAGCCTCGCGCTCTTTTTCTTCCTTCAATATGATGGTGGGTTTAACCAGAATAAGAAGAATGGCGCTGTCCTTCGACTTGGCTCGGTTCTGGAACAATCTTCCGAACAGCGGCAGCTTGGAGAAGCCGGGGACACCTTCTTCCGTCTCCGTCTCGCCGGTCAGCTTCTGGCCGCCGATGAGCAGCGTGCCTCCATCCGGAACATTCACGCGCGTGCTTACATCAGCAGTTTGCATGAGAGGGAGCTGAAGTTTGAACTCCCTCAGGTCTGCTCCGGTGCCGGTTGAGCCTACGTACCGTTCATCGATGCCAAGCACGCGGTTAAAAGATGTTGTTATAAGCAGAAGAACATACTTCTTGTCGGCGCTGATGGTGGGGTTGACCGTCAGCACGACCCCGTCGAAAATGGTATCGACCGTCGGGTCTGCGGTGGTAACAACATTTGCACTTTCGGTACTTATAGTCTGGGTAAGGTCCCAGTCGGAAACATATGCTATCTCATTTTGAATCGTAATCGTGGCAACTTCGCCGCTGAGGACGGTTACTTTCGGCGCCGTAAGCGTCCTGGCACTGGCATTTGCCTGTGTTGCCTTGACAAGGAAACTGACCTGCAGATCGTCAAGAATACTGCCATATCCCCCGGTTAGCGTAGCAGCATCAGTGACAAGATCCGACAGACTGCCTGATACACCCGTGTCTGTGGCAGTAGCGAAGGACATGGAATCCTGTTCAACATCAATAATGCCCCACTTGCCGCCCAGGTTACGGAGCCTGAAATCAAGATCGACGCCAATCTGCTCCAGGAAGTTTTCCGTCACCGTCAAAAAACGTGCCTCGATGGCAACTTCCTGGCCCACGGATTTGCGCATTTCGTTGAGAAGCTGTCTTATCTGCTCATGTACCTCAGGAGTCTGGGTGATAATAAGCTGAGTGCCAAAAACCTTGATAGTACCTTCGCCGCCGGTTGAATACCAGGTGTTACGGGCTATTGATTCCTCAATGAGTTCGATGATATCTGTGGCCCTTTCTTCCACTTGCGCAATGTCAAAAGCTTCAGTAGCACCAGTGCGGCCGCCGGTACGACCAGCACCACCTCCGCGGGTACCGCCTCCTCCTCTGCCTCCTCCTCCTCCTCCTGTTGTTGCCAAATCTCCGCCTTCGGAGAAGTTCGCAGGTGCGCCAAGAAGCTCGGTTACAGGATAAACGCGCGTAACCATATTGCTCGGAATAGCTTCCCTGGTTGCAATAGTAATGATGCCGTCTTTGACAGTATAACCGATATCAGCAAGGCCGCCCGAGACCGCATCAAGCAGAAGCTCAAGGCCCTTGCCAAGAGTGACCTGCGCGATACCTTCGAAATTGATCTGTGTGGTTTGCTCGACGTACGCATTTTCGCTGAGGTCTCGCCACCTGACAAAAATCGTAAGGGGGGGAGAAACAGCATTTCTGATAGTCTCGATTGCCTGAGCGAATTCCGTGTCCAGCCTCAGTGCCGACAGATCAACCACTTCTGCAAGCTGTTTGTAGATGGCGGCATCACGAGGGTCTGCCCCTGCGAGTTCTTCTGGTGCTCGTTTTTCGACAATCTGGGGCCAATCTCGCGGGAATGTAATCTCGTTGGCATGAGGTATTGAGGATCGCTGCGCTTCGACCAGAAGGTCAAGCTCCTGTTTTTCCGTGTCTCTGATTACCTCAATCTGGCGCTGGTAGTTAAGCGTATCTTCAACCATTTGCTTCAGGCTCAATGCATGGCTGTGGTGTTCATCAAGATTCAGAAGCATCTCCAGCGATCCAAGCGCATCCCTGTAACGCCGCTGCTCCACAAAAGCAAGCGAGCTATTCATGTATTCTTCGATTTGTTTTCTACGATCCTCTTCCTGCTGAGCACGGTGCCTGGTCTGAAGCGCTGCGGCTTCCTGTCGTTGTCTTTGTTCCTCAGCTTCACGCGCAGCCAGTTGATTTTGTGCAATCACCGATTTTAACTGCTCAAGCATATCCGTGAACTGCTTTGTCAGCTCGTCACCAAGGACAAGCTTATTGCGATTTACTACCGAAGCTGCTACTTCAATTCGTTCAATCGCCTTGTTAAACTCGCCCTTGCTGACGAATTCGTTGGCCTTGGCGATTGCGTCGTTGACAACGGTCCTTGTATAACTTCGCTGAATGTTCCTCCTTTGAACCACCTTATCGATATAACTGCCGCTAATCTCTACATCGGGAGCAACTTGCTCTCCAGGCAGGACAGCTTCGGCTGCTGGTGCCGGCTCAGTATCCGCAACGGGGGCCGGTGTTTTCTCAAGCCCGACCTGCCCGATTTTCGCTTCAATCTTTTCCAGATAATCCTGTGGCATCTCGCCTGGAGCGGCATCAATAAGGCCGCTCATAGCCACCTCACGAAAACCCTGCCCCGCCTCTCGCAGCTTACCTTGTTTATACAGTGCAACGCTCTGTGTGTAGAGCTGCTCAATGCGCGTCTTTTCGGCCTGCAATTTCTGATCGATAGCCTCAAGCTGGAAGTCTATTTCCTGCCGGTCACTGGTTGTCAGATAGCGGCTGTCCCTTGCCTGGATCAAGCGAGCTTTTGCCCGCAGGAATTCTTTCAACTCGACAAGCTTTGCGGCAGCATCGATCTCCGCCAGGACGTTCTGGCGCTCTGCAGTAACATCACGAACCTTCGCCAGCAGATCTTCAAGCTCACCTCGCTCGGCCTCATTTAAATAGCCCTTATATTGACTCGCCTCAAGCAAGGACTGTTCTGCTGCTACGTACAAACCTCGTCGATACTGTTCGGCACCGATTCGTATATGCTGCCGAGCCAATTCATACATCACCTCTTGTTTATCGGACGAGCTGCGCCTTTTGCCATACACAGTTGAAGTCGCGCAGCAAGCTGTCAAAAAAATCAACAGCACTAAAGCGACTCGCAACCCGAAAGGTCTTTGCAAAGACATTACGAACCTCCTGAAATTAAGGAAAGACATACAGTAACCTTACAGGCCACTGTCTGTCCGCAACTTAACTAAATCAACCGAGAACCTCCCGAACTACCCAAATAACCAATTTTAACACAAAAATACCCATCTTGCAAGCAAAAATATTGCCATATATTCTTCAATATGCTATCTTTACTGCCGCTCAAATATTTCCCTGGTATACTTCGGCATTTTACTGGACCAAGGTGACTAATTTACGGCTTACGAATGATAGATTTTTCGGTAAAAAATATAAGTAATCCTGATTCTACCGCTCTTTCTTTGGCAATTGAGACATCCGGCAGAACCGGTTCCGTAGCTATCGGTGTTGGCCCTGCCGTATTAGGGCGGGCTTGTCTGTCCAAGGCTCTGAGCCACAGTAGTGAGCTTCTGCCGGCTATCCGCAACCTGCTTAAAGGAATTGGCAAACGCCCATGCGAAATAGAAAACCTTTATATCAGTATTGGGCCGGGCAGTTTTGTGGGTTTGCGAATCGCTGTGGCTGTCGCCAAAACCATGCACCTTGCGTCCCAGACCCGGATCGTCGCAGTAGATACGCTGGATGCGATCGCCTCTAATCTGGACGATTATATTCCACAATACCAATGTCCTATAAAACGAGCCGCAACAATACTAGACGCGAAGCGAGGCTTGTTCTATCTGGCTGTCTTCGAGAACAAAGCCGGACAATTTGTAAAAACTCTCTATGACTGTTTAATGACTCCAGCCCAATTTGTTCGTGATTTCGTTGCAGGCAATCCCATATTTCTTCTCGGAGAAGGTTTGCTTTACTATTCACATCAGTTCCATGGTCCCGGTGTGGAAATTCTTCCGGCTAAATACTGGTGTCCTACTGCTACTAAAATCTACACCCTGGGTAGTCAAATGGCTCAAAAAGGCCTGTTCGCAAATCCCCTCACGCTGAGCCCGAATTACGTCCGCCACCCCGAAGCAGAGGAAAAAGCCAGGCTTAGCCCATCGGCGTGATCAGCACCAGGGACAGTCCCCTGCCAAGTTGGCGTACAGCAAACTATTACAGATGCCAAAAACGACAGTGCTTTTTTGCTCAACGGGCAAATTTTCGAGGAATATAATTTTTTAACTCCTTAAAAAGAAAAGCCTTATGTCTTATCGGTCCCAAAAGCATTTTGCTGATATGCCAACTGGTACTGACTTTGCATCATACCGGTCGAGTGTAATTCTATAGTCATTTTGGCGAAATTAGGAGAAATCAATTATGGCAATTAAAGATTTGACATTCGAAATCGACGCACGTGCAGCACTACTCAAAGGCGTAGAGAAGCTCGCCAACGCAGTCAAATCAACCCTCGGGCCAAGGGGAAGAAACGCGATCATCGACAAGGGATGGGGCGTTCCCACGGTCACGAAGGACGGCGTTACCGTCGCTGAAGAAATCGAACTTATCGACAAGGCTGAAAACCTCGGTGCGAAGCTTGTTAGAGAGGCTGCCAGCAAGACTTCCAAGATAGCAGGCGACGGAACTACTACCGCGACGGTTCTTGCGGAAGCCATTTTCAGGGAAGCTTACAGAAACCTTGCAGCAGGTGCCGACGCCATGGCTCTTAATCGAGGTATGCAAACAGCCGTAAAAGCAGTTACGGATAAGCTCGCGTCCATGGCAAAGCCCGTCGACATAAGCAGAAAAGATGACATCATTAACATTGCGGCAATCTCGGCAAACAACGATCTTGAAATAGGCAAAAAAATGGCCGAGGCCTTTATGCGGGTAGGCAAAGACGGCGTCATCACTGTAGAGGAGGGGAAAAGCCTTGATACCACCGTTGATTTTGTCGAAGGTATGGAGTTCGACAGAGGTTATCTTTCACCGCATTTTGCAACCAACCAGGACAACATGCTGTGCGAACTTGAAAAGCCATATATTCTTGTCTTTGAAGATAAGATCAGCAATGTCGGTAAACTCATTCCGCTGCTGGAGAAGGTCGCAAAGTCTAAAAAACCGCTTCTGATCATCGCTGAAGACATCGAAGGTGAGGCCCTTGCAACACTGGTAGTCAACAAGCTCCGGGGCATTTTGAGTGTCGCTGCTGTCAAAGCTCCCGGATACGGCGACAGGCGCAAGGCGATGCTGGAGGATATCGCTATCCTCACGGGGGCAGAGGCGATCTTCAAGGATCTCGGGGTAGAGCTTGACAGTATCGAGGTTTCACAACTCGGACGGGCGAGAAAGATAACCATCGATAATGATAATACAATCATCGTTGAGGGGGCCGGCTCAAGCGAGGCGATAGGCGGGAGGATTAAACAGATAAAAGCAGAAATTGAAACCACAACAAGTGATTACGACCGTGAGAAACTTCAGGAGCGGCTAGCGAAGCTCACAGGCGGCGTAGCCCAGATAAACGTTGGTGCAGCCAGTGAGGCTGAGATGAAAGAGAAAAAGGCCCGTATTGAAGATGCTCTTCACGCCACGCGTGCAGCAATTGAAGAAGGCATCGTGCCCGGCGGCGGGGTTGCCCTGATCAGATGCATCGAGGCTGTCAAGCGGCTTAAGCTCAAGGATGATGAAAAAACAGGCGCTCAGATTGTGGCGGAAGCAATCAAAATGCCTTGTTATTACATTGCTGACAACGCCGGCGCCATTGCCAACATTGTCGTTGATAAGGTAACACACGGCGATGGTGCATTCGGCTACAATGCCAATACCGACAAGTTTGAAGACCTTGTCGAAGCCGGTGTAATTGATCCTGTTAAGGTTGCCAGAATTGCTCTTCAAAATGGCGCGAGTATCGCCAGTGTCCTGCTTACTACCGACTGTCTGGTCACGGAGAAGCCCAAAGAGAAGGATACCGCGGCAGGCGGTGGTATGGGTGGTGGTATGCCCCCGCACGGCATGGGTGGCATGGGCGGTATGGGCGGCATGGGTGATATGATGTAAAGTAAGAAAAAACAAAACACAAAAGATATTGCAGAATTAAGGAGCAAATACAATGAAACTGAAACCTTTGGATGATCGTGTTGT
Source organism: Planctomycetota bacterium (assembly GCA_043816955.1). Lineage (GTDB taxonomy): Bacteria > Planctomycetota > Phycisphaerae > Sedimentisphaerales > CAYZTY01 > JBDRHL01. The sequence goes on from JBDRHL010000144.1 coordinate 71,659, forward strand.
AGTAAAACAGTTGGAAGCCGAAGAGAAGACAGCCGGCGGAATCGTCCTGCCTGATACGGCAAAAGAAAAACCACAGATCGGAAAGGTAATTGCCGTCGGCCCGGGCAAGCTTCTTGACTCCGGCCAGCGTGCCGAAATGGCTGTAAAAAAGAATGATGAGGTCATATATGGAAAGTATGCCGGAAATGAAGTCGACATCGAAGGGCAAAAGTACGTTATTCTCAGGGAAACCGACATCCTGGGTGTTATTGAAAAATAAATCGCGTTTGACGCGAAACTATTAACGGAGGTTAACTCACATGGCAAAGCAAATGATGTTTCAGGAAAATGCCAGAGCCAGCCTGAAGGACGGGCTCTCTCAACTGGCCGCGGCCGTTAAGGTAACTATGGGACCGACCGGCAGGAATGTTATACTCCAGAAAAGCTGGGGTTCACCCAAGGTTACAAAGGACGGCGTCTCTGTAAGCAAAGAGATTGAGTTGCCGGAGCCTTTCAAGAACATGGGCGCGAAGATGGTTAACGAAGTTGCCAGCAAAACCAGCGATCTGGTTGGTGACGGAACAACAACTGCTACAGTATTAGCTGAAGCGATTTATACAGAAGGGATCAAGTTTGTAACTGCCGGTGCAAATCCCGTTGCTCTGCAGCGAGGTATTCAAAATGCCACCCAGGCAGTTGTTGCCTTCATTGAGACGCAGAGTAAAAAGGTCAGAGGCCACGAAGATATCGCCAGGGTTGCCACCATAAGCGCAAACAACAATCCTGATGTTGGCAAAATCATTGCAGATGCCATGGACAAGGTCGGCCAGGAAGGAGTCATTGAAATCGAGGAAGGAAAGGCGATGCAGACCGAGTTAAGCGTTGTGGAGGGCATGCAGTTTGACAGAGGTTATCTTTCGCCGTACTTTATGACAAACGCAAACACTCTCGAAGCTGTTCTTGAAGACGCTTATATCCTGCTTCACGAGAAAAAAATCAGCAATGTCCGGGAACTGTTGCCGCTGCTTGAAAAAATTGCCCGAATCGGCTCGCCGCTGCTCATCGTTGCGGAAGACGTCGAAGGTGAAGCATTAGCAGCACTTGTTATCAACAGGCTTCAGGGAGTGTTAAAGGTCTGTGCCGTCAAAGCCCCGGGCTTTGGTGACAGAAGAAAAGCCATGCTTGAGGATACAGCGATACTAACCGGCGGCCGGGTACTTACCGAAGACCTAGGAATCAAGCTGGAATCTATTGAGCTTTCACAACTTGGAAAAGCAAAGAAAATCATTGTGGGCAAGGAGAATACCACGATCATTGAAGGCGAAGGAACCAAAAAGGCTCTTAATGCAAGATGCGATCAAATTCGTAACCAGATCGAGAAAACCACCAGCAGCTACGACAAGGAGAAGCTGCAGGAAAGACTTGCCAAACTTACAGGCGGGGTTGCAGTCATAAAAGCCGGTGCGGCAACGGAAACTGAAATGAAGGAAAAAAAGGATCTGCTCGAGGATGCACTGCACGCTACTCGTGCAGCGACCGAGGAGGGTATTATCGCGGGCGGCGGCGTTATCTTTCTGCGGGCGATACGCGAGGTTGAAAAGGCGCGGACCAAAGCTAAAGGCGATGAAAAACTCGGTTTTGATATCCTCATCAAGGCTCTCAAGGCCCCTACCGCCCAGATTGTAGGTAACTCCGGCGCAAAAGGCGACGTCGTTGTTGGTCAACTGCTTGATAAAACCGGCAACATCGGTTATGAGGCAAACACAGGAAAGCTTGTTGATATGGTCCAGGCGGGCATTATCGATCCGGCAAAAGTGGCAAGAATCGCACTTCAGAATGCCGCCTCCGTTGCCGGACTTATGCTCACTACCAATGTACTGATTACAGATCTCAAAGATGAGGATAAAGATGAACAGCCGATTCCCGGGTCGATCCGATAAGGTTACAGGTTTGTCACCCAGACCCCCGGCATAGACGGGGGTTTCTTTTTAATAAATCGACTCAATTTGAACTGGTATCATGGCTAAAAGAGACTACTACGAAGTTCTGGGGATCGGCAGAAACGCTTCGCAGGACGACATCAAGCGCGCTTATCGCAGACTGGCTATGAAATACCACCCCGACAAGAACCCCGGCGACAAGGAAGCTGAGGCAAAGTTCAAAGAGTGCGCCGAAGCATACGAAGTTCTTTCGGACTCTGAAAAAAGGCAAAGATACGATCAGTTCGGCCATGAAGGACTTCGCGGAGCCGGCATGCATGACTTCTCCCGAATGAACGTTGATGACATCTTCAGTATGTTCGGTTTCGAGGACATGTTCGGCGATCTGTTCGGCAGAAGGACGCGATCGGCCCAAAGGGCAAGACAGACGCGCGGATATGATCTTGAAACCGTCGTTGAACTTTCGCTGGAAGAGATCGCCAAGGGTAGTGAAAAAAGTATAGAATTCACGCGGCAGGATCTTTGCCCCGAATGCAGCGGGTCAGGCTGTGCCGCAGGTCAAAAGCCATCGCGATGTTCTACATGCAACGGCACAGGTCAGGTCGCAAAAGCAGGTATGGGTGGATTTTTCCAGATGGTTTCAACCTGCCCGAAATGCAATGGTGCGGGCCAGGTAATCACCGACCCGTGTAAAAAATGCAGGGGCACAGGTAAAAGTCCAAAGAAGCGTGTTGTAAGCATAAAGGTTCCTGCAGGCGTACACGAGGGCCAGGGTATACGTGTGGCCAATGAGGGTGAACCCGGCCACAAGGGAGGCCCCAGAGGAGACCTTTATGCCTATGTAAGAATAAAGCCTCACCCTTTCCTTGAGCGAGACGGCAATAACCTTGTCGCAATCGTCCCAATTAGTTTTACACAGGCCGCTCTGGGTACAACCATCGACGTACCGAGCCTCAATGGAACCAGAAAACTGAGGATCCCCCCCGGTGCGCAATATGGCAATATTTTCAGAATCAAGGGACAAGGCCTGCCGGACCTGAGAACCTCATCAAGAGGGGATCAGCTCGTACAGATCACCATTGAGATACCCAAAAAGCTTAACACTGAGCAGGAAAGACTTCTCAGGGAGTTTGCAAAAAACGAAGACAAAAATGTTGCACCTGAAAGCAGGAACTTTTTTGAGAAGCTGAAAAAGCATTTCGGTAATAGCAAATGAAACAGGAAAAAGCAAAGAAAAGCGAATCAAATGAGGAAAAGAGACTTGAGATGAAGCTTGAAAAACTCGAGCAGGAGCTCGATACGGTTACCAAAGAGAAAAACGAACTGTTCGAAAAACTCCAGCGGCTGAGCGCAGATTATGCCAACTTCCAGAAACGAGTGCCGAAGCAAATCGCTGACACCCTTGTTTACGAAAAAGAGGAGATAATAAAATCACTTCTGCCTGTGCTGGATAATTTTGAGCACACACTCAAAAACATGGAATCCAACAAATCCTCTGAGGAACACATAAAGGGAGTACAAATCGTCTTCGACCACATGCTGGATGTTCTGCGAGGCCATGGGCTGGGAAAAACTAAATCTCTCGGTGAAACCTTCGATCCTGCACGGCACCAGGCAATGACTCAGCGCGACGAGCCGGATAAGGTGGATAAGATCATACTTGAGGAATTTCAAGCAGGTTATACACTCAACAACCGAGTCATAAGAGCTGCAAGAGTTGTCATTAATAAGCATCAACCTGTCTGCTCTGCCGAACAGGCCGATGAACCGATAAACGATCAACCACAGACACAGCAGAAAGACGAACAGCAACAGGTTGATAAGGATAAGGAAGGATAAGATGCCCACATACGAATACAGGTGCATCAACTGTGATCATTCTTTTGAATATTTTCAGTCAATGACGGCCAAGCCGCTGAAGAAGTGCCCCGCCTGTGAGAAGCTCACCCTTAAAAGGCTCATCGGAACCGGTGCAGGCGTTATCTTCAAAGGTAACGGCTTTTATGAAACCGACTATAGAAGCGAGAGCTACACAAAAGCCCGTGATGCAGAGAAGCCAAAAACTGACACCGAAATAAAAAAGGCCGACGCTACCGACAAAACAGAATCCAAATCCACAGAAACCACTAAGGAAAGCACATCCACCGATAAATCAAAACCCCAAAAGACCGCATAACATGATCCTGAAAAACCTAGTTTCTCTGGTTGCTGACAATCACAACGACGAAGAATATCGCCTCACCATCCAGAGGTTTTACTACCTCTTTGTCCGGTTCATACTCACCCGACGTCAGAACGGGCTTGGCAATAAATGTGTCGTACCGCCCGGCTTCAACCGCGGCGAGCATCTCTGCGGCGGGTAGCGACTTTTCCAATTCATTCAAGACAGCAAGCTTTTGGGCTGTCTTAATGCGATCAAAAAAGCTTGTCTGACCAAGCACCTCTTCAATCTGCTCGGTTGATACATCGTTTATGACGATTTCTTCTCCGACGGTCCTGGTGGATACCGCAAGACGCACCTGTTCGCAGTTGTTCCATATGTACTGCAGATCGTCAAGCAGGTTTTTGACGTGCTTAGCATAGCATCTGAGTTGATAGACCGTCTTATCCGAACCGCTGCGCTTTGGCGGCAGTGCCATGGAAAGAAGGTTATTATCATAAATTGCCCTGTGCACCGCAGCATTGACTGCAAGGCGCTGTTCTGTTTTCAACTCCAGTGTATATATCGCCGGTGTTGACAGCGGCTGTTTTTCCCGGGTTTCGGCATTATCTTCAGGCAATAAGGCTTCTTCCTCAGCAGGAGTTGAAAATGGTTTGTTCTCCGCCAGATTGATTCCATGTTCGGCGGGGCCTTGATACGGACCAACTATGCTGTAGACCAGAATGGCAAGTGCGCCAAACAGGACAACCATCGCGGCAATGGCTCCACAGCGTCGCAGCAGCAGTTCCCGCCGGCCTGCTTTTTCTTCAACTTCGCAGAAATCCAAATCAAGAAGGGTGCTGCGTTCCAGCGAGGCTTTCACATTTTCAAGCAGATCCATCGGTGCAGCCTCGCGCGGCAGTGCACCAACCAACTGTTTTGTTCGTCTCAGCTTATCAACCATTGCGGCAACGGAGCTATCGTGCGCAAGTATACGCTGAACTTCCGTGCGCTGTCTTTCCGAAAGCTCATCGTCTATGAAACTGTTTAACAGCTCTTCGATATTCGGATAATCTTTTTCCTTCATTTGAGCACCGTTTCGATAATTTCTCTTAAATTATTTCTAGCCCTGCTCAATCTGCTTTTGACTGTTCCAAGCTCAATATCAAGGACTCTGGCAATCTGCCCATAGCTCATACCCTCGATATCCCGCAGCACAACAACAGCTTTGTGATCCTCGTCGAGCCTGTCCAAGGATTTCAAGACAAGCTCACACAACTCTTTGTCCTGGGCGACCTTGACAGCATCTACTGCCTTGTCATCCGCAATCAGATAGCGAAGTCGGTTCTTTACTGTTCCGGCCCCGTCAGCCAGTTGCGCATCGAGGGATTCGGATCCCAATCTGACCCGTCTTTTGCAGTAGTTCAATGTCAAATTTACCGCGATGCGAAACAGCCATGTATAAAAACTACTCCTACCGCCAAAATCATTAATTTTCTCTAATACTTTGACAAACGTATCCTGCGTCAGTTCCGCCGCATCATCGGGATTTCCACAAATTCTTAAAATTGTGTTATAGATTCGGTCCTGATATTTGACGATAAGCCTTTCCATCGCCCAGACGGCCCCCTGCCGGCACTGCCGGACAAGTGTGGCATCGTCGAGAGTCATTTTTGCAGCTTCGGTTCGCAAAAGTTTTCCCTTTTTATCGACATTTGTTCGATCGAAACGGCCCCAACAACGGTATAAAGGGGGTATATTCGCATAACCTGTCCTTGCAGTCAATTAAATTCGGATTAGTGTGAATCATACCATCGTACCCAAAAACAACAGGTTGTGTTCTTTCTGCCTCCCTTCCAGATTTTAAGGGGCTTTAATCTTAGAAATAAAGGGATTTTTAACTCCGGCCAATAAAGCGTATGTGCAATTTTGCCAGCCGAGCAGGGTTTTCCCCCCATTGTTACATATTATCCCTAACCTCATCAAAAAATGGGGTTCTTTGCTGTTCCACACAGCAAAGGGCATAGAGGTACATCGCAGCAGACCAGCTTTGCCAATCCTCGCCTTGGGGCGTTCCATCCTGGGCTCTGCACCATTCATTAAAGCCGAATTCCACATCTGCCCTGCGTGACGGATGAATAAGATGAGTAAGCTCAACAAGTTTTTTTTGAGCAAGTCGAAGTCTTCCGGCAGCGACCAGGGCTGCGATATAAAAGCCACAGATAAATGGCCAGACTCCGCCATTGTGATATTCGCCCGGTTGATTGTACCTCGCATATCTTGGCATCCAGTCGGGGTCGTCAGGCCGGACATAAGGAAAAAAATTCGGAGGGAGATTAACCGCCAGATCCTCATTTTTTTTCAATGAATCACATTCAGTTTCGACCCATGAAATAAGCGCATCGGCGCGTGAGGGAGAGGTAATGCCCGACAGAATCGCCAGGCTGTTGCCCAGGAGATCGAATCGCTCGCTTTCATATATTTTGTAAGACCATAAGGCATAGTATGGCTTGTATTTCAAGACAAGGCCTTCATGGACATGCCGGTTTTTTCTGCCGGCTTTGATAGTAAACTGGCTCATCTCATCCCGCAGCATTGCAGCACGATCATGTTGTCCCAAGAGTTGTAGATAACTGTAAACTATGGTATTAACGAATAAGCCGTAACCTAAAACCCATTGCTCATCCCTCCAGTCGCTGGTCGGCAGTTGGGCAACTAAAACACGGTCCGAAGGGCTCTGATATTCCATCCATGTCATAGCTTTTTGCACAGCATCTTCAAGAAAATCGGGTTGGCCGGTTTGACTTCGATAGCAGGCTGCCGCCATCAGAAACAAAGGCGTACAATCGCTTGCGCCGCGAGTATCGGTATCATGAACCAAAGATGGAATGTGTCCCAGCCTGCTTTGGTTTCGGGCAACCGTTTCCAGGACCTTTCGCATGGATTCAATAAGTTTTTTGTTGCCCGAAGTTAAAAAACCCAAAGATGAAATCATCAGGTCGCGGGTATATGGTTCAGGGTAGCCCCAGCCGGCTGCCCTGGGAAGGCCGCGATACGGTCCGTGAGCATTGTGCAGCAGGACTTTAATAGCAGCTTCCTTTCCCTGGCGGATCAAATCCTTGTCGTTTTTTTTCATATTAAGAAAAAGGGGGTATCTCCTTAGCTCCAGTTGGCTCTATATATTGTGCATTTCAGATTTTGGCTGTCGCTCATGTTTGAGAAGCCGTCCGTAAGTCATCGGCTCCACAGATACTGCCTGCTGTAGTAGTCGATAAAAAAGCTT